>JAEYRQ010000609.1 GCA_023435545.1 Pseudomonadota bacterium
TCTTCGCGATCGCCCATATCCGCGGCGGCAAGGACAAGGGCTATCACTGGTACAGGGACGGCAAGGCCGCGAGGAAGACCAACACGTTCAAGGACTTCATCGCCGTCGCCGAACATCTCGCCGATACCGGCTACACCGCGCGCGGGCGGATCGTGGCGCAGGGCGGCTCGGCCGGCGGGATGCTCATGGGCGCGGTCGCCAACATGGCGCCGGAGACGTTCCTGGGCATCGTCGCCGAGGTGCCGTTCGTCGACGTGCTGGCCACCATGCTCGACGACACGCTGCCGCTGACGCCGCCGGAATGGCCCGAATGGGGCAACCCGATCGAGAGCGCCGAGGCCTACGACACCATCGCCGCCTACAGCCCGTACGACAACGTCGCTGCCCTGCCCTATCCGCACCTTCTGGCGCTCGCCGGGCTGACCGATCCGCGGGTGACCTACTGGGAGCCGGCCAAGTGGGTGGCGAAGCTGCGCGTGCATTCCACGAGCGGCAATCTACTCCTGCTGAAGACCAACATGGACGCGGGCCATGCGGGAGCCGCCGGCCGGTTCGACCGGCTGAAGGAGATCGCGCTGATCTATGCTTTCGTGCTGAAGGTGACGGAGAAGGCGGGGTAGACAAATCGCCGAGTGGTCGCGAGAATAGGTTCACTCAGAGCGAGTTTACCTTCTGCGTCGGCCGTTTCCCTCGTCAAGGAACATGGTATGTGCTCGAAGGGGTTCTTCGCAATGTGTCTCGCAGGTGCACTCACCGCGATGCCGGCGTCGGCCCAGCAAGGCCTTACGCCGGGTGCCGGTTCGCAGGGGCCAGCCCCCGAGGCCGCCGACAAGACGCTTGGCATGGCCCTCATGGGGGCGGTCGTCTCTAGCAACGGGAGCTACGACCCCGGATTCAGTTCTGGGGTCGTCTCAACGACGCGGCTCGAGGTCGGAGTCTACCGCGTGGTCTTCAATAGGAGCCTCAGCGGCTGCACACCCGCCAGCACGGCGGTGGTCACCGACCCACCCCGGATTGTCCGTGTCGACCATGTAGCAACCACCAACATCGAATCCGATACCTGGATGGTGCACACATTCAATCTGGCGGGAGCGCCCGCCGACGGCGCCTTCGCGATCGTCAATTTCTGCGGGAGGTGACGCCCCCCGTTTCCGGCCAGCCATCGCACCACCTCCTCCACCAAAGCGCGGCCGGCCACTTCGACCGTCTGAAGGAGATCGCGCTGATCTACGCCTTCGTGCTGAGGGGTGCGGGGAAGGCGGGGTAGCGAGCGCATCCTGCGGGCGGCACAGACGAAACCTTGGAAACGGAAACGGCCGATCCGCGCAATCCGTTTGAAACGGGGACATGACCCAGAATCGCCTTGGCTGACCATGCGTCAAGGAGGACAGGGAGCATGTTCAAAGCCTCGAGCCTGCGGCGCTACCGCCAGTGCATATCGTTCGCGCTTGCCGGCGCACTGTTCGCCGCGGCTCCCACCCTCGCCCAAACCCCAAGCGCCACTCGCGAGGCCGCCGATGGAACGCTCGGCATGGCGATCCTGTCGGGACGGATCGCGCCCGACGGCAGCATCATAGAGGCCGCGGGCGTGGTCGGGGTGACGAAGGAGTTCGTCGGCGATTACCGCGTCAGGTTCAATCGCGGCGTGCGCCAGTGCACGCCGATCGCACAGGCCAAGGGCAGCTATGTCGCAGTCAACTACGGCACGCAAGGGGGCGGGCCGGGCGATTTCGTGGATATCGTCACCATCAACCTGACGACCAATGCCATCACCGATGCCGAGTTCTACATCCTCGTCTTCTGCGCGAGGTGATCCGAGTTCTTTTGGGGAGGCTGCCCAATGCGGACGAGACCCTTCATGGCAATGGCACTTGCAGGCGCGGTCGGAGTGGCAACGGGTTGGATCGGGGCGACGCAGACCCGATCGGCGAACGCCGCGGCGCCCGCGCCGGAGGCCGCCGATGGAACGCTCGGCATGGCGCTGATGTCTGCGATCGTCAACCGGGACGGCGTCCTGGTTGGCGGCGCCGGCGTGGTCTCGGTGCAGTTCGACCTCGACAAGATGCGCTACGAGGTGGCATTCGAGCGTGACCTATCGGGCTGTGCCTATGTGGCGACGGTCGGCGAGCCGGACAAGGATGCCTGGGACGGCTACGCGACGACCACGCGCGACATCACCCTCGGCGGCAAGGGCGTATCGGTCGCGACGATCCTCAACGGCAATCTCACCAAGCTGCCGTTCCACCTGATCGTGTTCTGCACGAAGTAGCATCTGTCCGGGCACGCTTGGGCAGGACAACAGGGGCGGCGCTGGAAGGCCGCTTCAGGAATTGGGCGATGGGCCCACGGGCGAGTGGCGGCCGAAGCTTGCCCTTTCGCTACGTTCGTAGGGGGAATGTCCGTCATGAGCATTGGAAGCCAGGTATTCACGACGCCGCACAATTCTCTGGCAATCGGACTTGCGCTCGCCCTCGCCGCCGCGCCGGCGGTCGCCGCCGACGACCAACTGGGCTTCGTGGCAGGAGCGCCCGCGCCCGAGGCGGCGGACATGACGCAGGGCATGGCGATCATGTCGGCTGCGATCGAGGAGGACGGCACGCTGATCCCGGGCTTCGGGTATGGCGTCGTTTCAGCACAGAAGAACTCCACCGGCAGCTACACTGTGCGTTTCAGCCGGAGTCTCCTCGGCTGTGCGCCGATGGTAAGCTCCCCCTGGGGTACAACGACGATGTTTGCCGTCGGCGGGGTCAGCGCACAGGGCACCGTGATCGTCTCCGCCCGCACCACGGAGGCCGCGCTGGTCGATCGGCCTTTCTGGGTCTTCGTCTTCTGCGCGCAATGACGCCGCGCGGGGCGCGGCGGAAGATCCTGTCGCGCCATCCCTGCTGCCGAGCGGGACTTCGTCCTCCCCGTATTCTGTCCGAGACGGGCTGGCACCCGGCGTGGCCGGGCGCTTCGGCACAGACGAAACGGCCGCGACAATCCTCAGCGGCAATCTCACCAAGCTGCCGTTCCACCTGATCGTATTCTGCACGAAGTAGCATCTGTCCGGGGATGCTGTGGGCAGGACAGCAGGGGCAGCGCGTCGCCGGGATGGCCGCTTCAGAAATTGGGCATGGGCCCACAGGCGAGCGGCGGGCGAAGCTTTCATGTTGCTTTCGCGACGGCACGTCGCCATAGCCCTTACGCGACCTTCATAAGGGGACTGTCTGACATGAGCTCTGGCAAGCGGAAATTCACGACACCATACCGTCCACTGGCAATCGGACTTGCACTCGCGCTCGCTGCCGCGCCGGCATTGGCCGGAAACGGCGAATCGGGCTTCGTCGGCGGTGCGGCCGCGCCCGAGGCGGCGGACAAGACACAAGGCATGGCGATCATGTCCGCGGTCCTCTCCAATGGAGCCTTGGCCTGGGGCGCCGGGGTCGTCTCGTCGAGCAGGGAGAGCCTGGGCCGCTACCTCGTCATCTTCAACCGCGACATCAACCCCGGCTGTTCCCCGGTCGCGTCTTCCGGCAGCGGCAACAGGGTAGCCGGCGTCACCGGGCCGGTCGTCTCCAACGGGGTCTATATCGAGAGCCGCGACTTCGCTGGAAACCTCCAGGACAGCCAAGTCACGCTCGTCGTCTTCTGTCCGAATTGAGGGCTGGAACCTCCGCGCATGAGTGGGCTGCGTCGCCGCGGTCTCGCCATCGCCGCATGGTTGGGCTAAGTGTTCGCCCAACGAACAGGAAACGTTGCGCCCACACTATTCCGCGAGGTCCCTCATCATGTCCGTCGCCGCACAGTCCAAGGCATCCGGCTCCGGCACCGCCGCCTTCGTCTGGGAGGATCCATTCCTGCTGGAGGACCAGCTCACCGAGGACGAGCGGATGATCCGCGACACCGCCCGCGCCTATGCGCAGGACCGGCTGATGCCGCGGGTTCTGGAAGCCTATCGCGACGAGAAGACCGACCGGGCCATCTTCAACGAGATGGGAGGGCTCGGCCTGCTCGGCGTGACCATCCCTGAGGAATATGGCGGCGTCGGCGCCGGCTACGTCTCCTACGGGCTGGTCGCGCGCGAGGTCGAGCGGGTCGATTCCGGCTACCGCTCGATGATGAGCGTGCAGTCCTCGCTGGTGATGTACCCGATCTACGCCTATGGCGACGAGGCGCAGCGCAAGAAGTACCTGCCGAAGCTCGCCACCGGCGAGTATGTCGGCTGCTTCGGCCTGACCGAGCCGGACGCCGGCTCCGATCCCGGCGGCATGAAGACCCGCGCCGAGAAGACCGCCAACGGCTACCGCCTTATCGGCTCGAAGATGTGGATCTCCAATTCGCCGATCGCCGACGTGATGGTGGTCTGGGCGAAGTCGGCCCCGCATGGCGACCAGATCCGCGGCTTCGTGCTGGAGAAGGGCATGAAGGGGCTGTCCTGCCCGAAGATCGAGGGCAAGCTATCCTTGCGCGCCTCGATCACCGGCGAGATCGTCATGGATGGGGTCGAGGTCGGCGAGGAGGCGCTGCTGCCGAACGTCTCCGGCCTGAAGGGGCCGTTCGGCTGCCTCAACCGGGCGCGCTATGGCATCTCCTGGGGCGCGATGGGAGCCGCCGAGTTCTGCTGGCACGCCGCCCGCCAGTACACGCTCGACCGCAAGCAGTTCGACAAGCCGCTCGCGGCCACCCAGCTCGTGCAGAAGAAGCTCGCCGACATGATGACCGAGATCACCCTCGGCCTTCATGCCTCCCTCAGGGTCGGCCGCCTCTTCGACGAGGGCCGCGTGGCACCGGAGATGAT
>JAEYRQ010000620.1 GCA_023435545.1 Pseudomonadota bacterium
CCGGGGCAGCGGTCGCCGTGCCGGCGTCGATGGCGGCGGCGGCCGGGGCGGCGATGGCCAGGGTCAGGCGCTATGCGGCCGAGTCTCTCGGACTTGACCTGCGCGTCGGTACTATCAGCGTCGAGGACATCCGCGCGGCCGGCCACGATGTGCGCATCGCCCGGTTCGGCGCCTCGCCGGACGTGTCCTTCGCCCTGTTCTCGGGCAACGGGCTCAACTGGGCCGAGGAACAGCTCAAGGCGGGGCTGATCGCGCTCGCCGACGCGCCGGCCGGCACCTGGCCGGATCTCGATGGCCTGTCCTGCCGGTGGGAGCCGATCGCCTCGCGCAACGGACGGATCCTCTCGATCCTGGTGCGCCCGGCGCCCGGCGCGCCGGGCGATGCTTTCGCCGCGCTGGTGGGTCGGATCTCGGCGATCGTGGAGGCTGCGCCGGACCGGGGCAATCCGGTCAGCCCGGCCACGATGCGCTGGCGGTTCCCGCCGGACGGGCTCGGGATCGAGGCGCGCAGCCGGCAGGGGCAACTCGGCGTCGCACTCGGCTACGCGAAGCTTGTTTGGCTCTCGCTGGTGGCGGCGGTGATATTCCTCGCCGGGCGGAAAGTCGGCGACTTTGATCCACAGCATTACAAGCTCGTCACGGCCCGCAACTCCGACTTCCGCAAGTTCGATGACGGGCTGCGCATGACAGTCGACGCGGATGCCACTGTCGAGGCGAAGCTGCGCACCGAACTGGAGGCGGCCGCCGCCAGCGGCATCGCCCAGTTCGGCATCCATGCGCAGGACGCGGCGCTGATGACCTGCCTGGTGCCCTCGCTCGTTCGCGACGACCACATCCACTTCATCGACGGCGCCGACGGCGGCTACGCCCGGGCGGCGGTCATGCTGAAGGCGATGGCGGCGACATCCGCCCGGGCGGCATAGGGCGCGATCCGGGGGGCGGTTCAACCCCCGTGGTCGGCGCCCGCCGCCGCTGGCGCGGCGCGCGTGATCCTCTGCTCGTACCAGGGGCGCGATCTGTTCACCACCCAGACCAGGGACAACATCACCGGGACCTCGATGAGCACGCCCACCACTGTCGCCAGCGCCGCGCCCGATCCGAAGCCGAACAGCGAGATCGCGGCGGCGACCGCCAACTCAAAGAAGTTGCTCGCCCCGATCAGCGACGAGGGCCCCGCGACGCAATGCACCTCGCCCGCCGCGCGATTGGCAAGGTAGCCGAGGCCGAAGATGAAATAGGTCTGCAGAAGGATCGGCACGGCGAGCAGCAGGATGATCAGCGGCTGCGCCAGGATCTGCTCGCCCTGAAACCCGAACAGCAGCACCAGCGTCGCCAGCAGCGCGCCGATCGAGATCGGCTGGAGGCGGCCAAGCAGTGCCTGGAGGCTGGCCTCACCGCCCCGCTGAAGCACGGCCCCGCGCACGACCTGGGCGATGATCACCGGCACGACGATGTAGAGCCCGACCGACAGAACCAGCGTGTCCCATGGCACGATGATCGCCGAGAGCCCGAGCAGCAGCGCGACGATCGGCGCGAAGGCGAACACCATGATCGCATCGTTCAGCGCCACCTGGCTGAGCGTGAAGTGGGGCTCTCCCTTCGTCAGGTTGCTCCAGACGAACACCATCGCCGTGCAGGGCGCGGCGCCGAGCAGGATCAGCCCGGCGATGTAGCTGTCGATCTGGGCCTCCGGCAGCAGCGGCCGGAACAGCCAGCCGATGAACACCCAGCCGAGCACGGCCATGGTGAACGGCTTCACGGCCCAGTTCACCGCGAGCGTCACGGTGATGCCGCGCCAGTGCGCGCCGACATGGGACAGGGCGGCGAAGTCGATCCGCACCAGCATCGGGATGATCATCGCCCAGATCAGCACGGCGACCGGCAGGTTGACGTGGGCCATCTCCAGCGAGCCGATGCCCTGGAAGACGGACGGCAACAGGTGGCCGAGCCCGATCCCGCCGACGATGCAGGCGGCGACCCACAGGGTCAGGTAGCGTTCGAAGAAACTCATGATCTGCTGAGGGTCCTGGCGGTGCTCAGGCGGCGCTTTCGTCGGGCTCGTCGCGGGTGCGGCCGATGTCATCGAGGCTCTTCTGCAGCGAGAGCCTGTCGAGCGAGGCGATCGGCAGGTTGGTGAAGATTGAGATGCGCTGATGCATCATCCGGTAGGTATCGGCAAAGGCGGCGCGCTTCACAGCCTCTATGCCCTCGACGGCGGCCGGGTCGGGAACGCCCCAGTGCGCCGACATCGGCTGGCCCGGCCAGATCGGGCAGGCTTCGGCGGCGGCGCTGTCGCAGACGGTGAACACGAAGTCGAGCGGCGGCGCGTCGGGCCCGGCGAACTCGTCCCAGGACTTGGAGCGGAAGTCGTCCACCTTGTGGTTCAATGACCTCAGCAGATCGATCGTGTAGGGGTGGACTTCACCCTTGGGCTGGCTCCCGGCCGAGTACGCCTTGAAGCGGGGCGCTCCGAGCCGGTTCATGATCGCCTCGGCGATAATCGAACGGGCCGAATTGCCGGTGCACAGGAACAGCACATTGTAGTGGGGCTTCTCGCTCAGCATGTCTCGGTCTCGCAGGATGGCTGTTGGGCGATGACGTCCGCGAGACCGCCGCAGATTTCGGGGTGGCCGTCGCAGCAGTCCTCGGTCAGGTGGACGAGCAGTCGCCGCATCTCCTCGAGCGCGACGGCGTAGAAGACATGGCGGCCCTCGCGCCGGCTGGTCACGAGGCCGGATCGTTCGAGATGGGCGATGTGAAAGCTCAGGGCCGAGGGTTGCAGCGCGCAGTCTGCGGCGAGCGTTCCCGCCGCAAGGCCCGTCGGCCCGGCGCGCACGAGGCGGCGGAACAGCGCCAGCCTGTGCGACTGCCCGAGCGCGGCGAGGCGGGTGACGGCAAGATCATCGTCCATATTTCAATGATACAATAAGTGTTGAAATGTCAAGTGCCAGCTATGCACCCGGCTGGGCCTTCCTCGTCGGACAGGCTGGCGGGCCGCCGGTCGATCAGGCTGCGGCGGAGGCGAAGCGCAGGATGTTGGACGGCCGGCAGCCGATGAGCGGAACGGTATCGCCGGACAGGTCGGAGGTGTCCTGCATCATGATGGCGAGCCCGCCCGTCATGGGGAACAGGGTCATCCGGTGGTGCCCAGGCCCGACGGGATGGCAGTCAACGTCGAAACGGACAGCCGTGTGGGAGGCGAAGACGTCGAGGCAGAGGTCCCAGATGCCGTTGTCGCGCAGCTGCGGGAACGTGCCGAGCAGCGGCTGGTGGATGAGATCGCCGCGGGTCTTCGCCATCGTCCGGCAGGCACTCTCGTTGACCGCGATAATGCGGCCGTCATAGATCGTCCCGAAGTCGTCCTGGATCGCCTGAATGGCGATGATCGCGTCCGGCGAGGCCTCCAGGATGGTGTCGGACAGCGTCTCGCGCATGTCGCGCGGCTCGCCCATGCCGATCAGCACGGTCAGTCCGCCCTCCATCCGGGCCGGCACGATGAGCCGCTCCCAGATGTCGAGCGTGTCGTCGTAGCCGGAGCAGACGAGGAATGCCGGCCGGCCGGTCAGCACGACCTTGTTGTATTCGCGGACCAGGAAATTGCGGATATCCGCCGGGAGACGGCGAGTGGTCAGGCCTAGCAGGTTCTGACGAGAGTAGCGCGCGAGCGTGTGACCGAAATGCGTGTAGATGAAGTGGCCGCTGCCCTCCGGGACCAGCAGGGAATAGCGGTCATCGAGTTCGCCGAGGCCGTGCTGCATCATGTCCGCCAGCAGCGGCAGCCCGTCCTTCGCGCTGGCGTACCAGATCGACCGAAGCCGCGAGAGGCTTGGCGAGTGGATCTGTCCTTCCGGTATCTCGTAGTAAGCTTCGGCGAAGAGCGGCATGATCCATTCCATTTCAGACCCGGCCCGAAGCCACCAGTCTTCGGCGCAAACATTGAGATTGTGTTGCCGCGGAGGGAGATGCGACGCGGTTGCTGGGGGCTGGCCAGTGCCGCCCCGTTGCGCCTCACCCGGCCATGCCCTAGAAGGGCACCCGACACTTCCCGACATTCCTGACAGTGGGTTCGAGGCGGACGATGGCGCGCCAGTTCATCTATCACATGCAGGGCCTGACCAAGACCTATACGGGCGGCAAGAAGGTCCTCGAGAACATCAATCTGAGCTTCTATCCCGACGCCAAGATCGGCGTGCTGGGGCCGAACGGCTCGGGCAAGTCGACCCTGCTCAGGGTCATGGCCGGTCTCGACAAGGAATTCACCGGCGAAGCCTGGCTCGCGGAAGGCGCGCGCTGCGGATACCTGCCGCAGGAGCCTGAGCTCGATCCTGCGAAGGACGTGCGCGGCAACGTCATGGACGGCGTCGCCGCCAAGCAGGCGATCCTCGACCGTTACAACGAACTGATGATGAACTACTCCGACGAGACCGCGGAAGAGGCCGGCAAGCTCCAGGACGAGATCGACCGGCTCAACCTCTGGGACCTCGACAGCCAGGTCGAGCAGGCGATGGACGCGCTGCGCTGCCCGCCGCCGGAGACCGAGGTGATGTCGCTGTCGGGCGGCGAGAAGCGCCGCGTCGCACTCTGTCGTCTCCTTCTCGAGCAGCCCGAACTGCTGCTGCTCGACGAGCCGACCAACCATCTCGACGCGGAGACGGTGCACTGGCTGGAGAACCACCTGCGCGAATATCCCGGCGCCATCCTGATCGTCACCCACGACCGCTACTTCCTCGACAACGTGACGGGCTGGATCCTGGAGCTCGACCGGGGGCGCGGCATTCCCTACGAGGGCAACTACTCGGTCTACCTGGAGAAGAAGGCGAAGCGCCTGCACCAGGAGGGCCGCGAGGACGCGGCGCGCGAGCGGGCGCTGGCGCGCGAGCGCGAATGGATCGCGGCGAGCCCGCGTGCCCGCCAGGCCAAGTCCAAGGCGCGCATCCAGGCCTATGACGATCTCGAGCGCCAGAACGAGGAGCGGATGCGCTCCGGCAATGTCGAGATTGCGATTCCCCCGGGTCCGCGCCTCGGCGATGTGGTGATCGATGCCGAGCACCTGTCGAAGGGCTACGGCGACCGGCTGCTGATCGACGACCTGACCTTCAAGCTGCCGCCCGGCGGTATCGTCGGCGTGATCGGCCCCAACGGCGCCGGCAAGACGACGCTGTTCCGCATGATCACCGGCCAGGAGAAGCCCGACGCTGGCGAGGTCCGCCTCGGCGATACCGTCGAGCTCGGCTATGTCGACCAGAGCCGCGACGCGCTCGACCCGAACAAGACCGTCTGGGAGGAGATCTCCGGCGGCAACGACGTCATCACGCTCGGCAAGCGTGACGTCAATTCGCGCGCCTACACCGCCGCCTTCAACTTCAAGGGCGGCGACCAGCAGCAGAAGGTCGGCTCGCTGTCGGGCGGACAGCGCAACCGCGTGCACCTGGCCAAGGTGCTGAAGTCCGGCGCCAACGTTCTGCTGCTCGACGAACCGACCAACGACCTCGACACCGAGACGCTGGGCGCGCTCGAGGACGCTCTCGAGGAGTTCGCCGGCTGCGTCGTGGTGATCAGCCATGACCGCATGTTCCTCGACCGGCTCGCCACGCACATCCTCGCCTTCGAGGGCGACAGCCACGTCGAGTGGTTCGAGGGCAATTTCCAGGCCTATGAGGAGGACAAGAAGCGCCGCCTCGGGCCGGACGCGGTGATGCCGAAGCGGATCAAGTACAAGCGGCTGACGCGCGCCTGAGGATCAGGCCACCCGCGTCGCCGTGCGGCCGGATGACGGTGCCCACGGGGCCTTCACGAAGGCCCGGATGAGCTTCGGCACGTCGGCGGACGGCACCGGCGGGCTGAACAGATATCCCTGCCCGGCGGTGCAGGCGGCCATGCGCAGCATCTCGGCTTGCTCCATGGTCTCGATCCCCTCGGCGACCGTGCGGATGCCCAGATTGGTGCCGAGACCGATGACCGCATTGACGATCGCGCGGTCCTCCCGGTTCTTGACCACGTTCTGGACGAACGACTGGTCGATCTTCAGCGTGAAGACCGCGACCTTCTTGAGGTGGGTCAGCGAGGCATGGCCGGTGCCGAAATCATCGAGCGCGATCCGGAGGCCGCGCCGGGCGAGTTCGTTGAGAGCCGTGATCACCAGACCGTCCTCGCGATCGATGACGACGTTCTCGGTCACCTCGATAAGCATACTCGAGGGGTCCAGCCCCTTGGCGGCGAGCGTCGCCAGCACCTCGTCGACGAATCCGGGCAGGCGCAGGTCGCCGGCGGTCACATTGAGGCCGACCCGGCAGTAGGGAATCCGGCGCTTCTCCCAGTCGCGCATGTCGTCCGTCGACTGCTCCAGCATTGCAAGTCCGAGTTCTGCCGAGAGCTCCGGATCGTCGAAAACGTCGGCAAACGCTCCGGCCGCGATCAAGCCCCGTTCGGGATGCCGCCAGCGGGCGAGCGATTCCAGGCCGCAGATGAGCCCGGAGTTGAGGTCGACGATCGGCTGGTAGTGGGGAACGATCTCTCGTGCCCGCATCGCCTGGCCGAAGCGGTTCTTCAGATTGATGCGCTCGTGGATGCGCCGGCGCAGTTCGCTATCGAACACCGTCAGCCGGGCCCTGCCCGAACTCTTCGACCGATACAGCGCGATGTCTGCGTTCTGGACCAGCTGTTCGGCGGTCCACGCATCCGCCGGAAACCGAGCGATCCCGACGCTGGCGCTCAGGCCGACCGGCAGAGTCAGGTCTTTCAGCCCCGAGGGGTCGAGATCGAGCAGGCGCTGGCTCACCACCTCCAGCGCGCGGTCGCCTGAAATGTCCGGAAGGATGACCGCGAATTCGTCTCCGCCCAGCCGCGCGACGAAATCGCTGGTGCGCACCGCCTGGCGCAGATGGTCGGAGACGAACCGCAATACCGTGTCGCCGGCGCCGTGGCCGAGCGTGTCGTTGATGTCCTTGAAATGGTCGATATCCACCAGGCAGAGCCCGACATTGGTCCTGGATCTGCGGGCATCGGCAACGGCGCGCTCGAGATGCGCCTCGAACGCGGCGCGGTTCGGCAGGCCGGTGAGGATGTCGTGGTGCGCCAGGTAGGAGACGCGCTCCTCGGCGGCAAGCCGCTCGGTCACGTCGACCAGCGCGACGAGTACGGCGGGCGTGCCCTGGTAGTCGATGACCTGCCGGTAGGGCAAGGCATGAATGATGCCTCCGCTGGCGGTGACATAGCGGCGAACAATGATCGGCGAGGTATCGACACGATCGGAGGCGGCCACCGATTGCACGATCGCCCGCTCGTCCTCCGGGTGGAGCTGGAGGATGTTCATCCCGATCAGCGCGTCCCGATCGTAGCCGAGCTGATCGGCCATCGCCTTGTTCACCGCCAGCATTGCCAGCGACTTGCGCTCGAAGACGAACATTGGGAGGGGGTTGCCCTCGAAGAGCAGGCGGAAATGCGCTTCCCGCGTCTTCAACTCGGTGATGTCGATATGCACGCCGACAACCCCGCCGTCGGCGGTCCGGCGTTCCTCCAGTTGCAGCCAGCGCCCGTCCCGAAGCTTCTGCTCCCGGAAGGGGGATAGGCCCTTGCGTTTCGCCAGCCGACTGGCCAGCCAGGCCTCCTGATCGTCGATCTCCTCCACATAGTTGCCACGATCCAGGCTCTTGCGCAGGATTTCCTCGTAGGCGACGCCGGGCCTCAGCAGGTCGGCGATGTCGGAGTAGAGCTCGGCATACCGACGGTTCCAGAGCACGAATCGGTCATCGGCGTCGCGGAACACCAGAGCCTCGGGCGTGATCTCGATGGCGTCCCGAAGCCACTCGTGAGCCCGCCTGGCCTCGGCCTCCGCCTCGGCCGCGCGCCGCCGTTCCAGCTGCATCCGGATCTGGTGGCGGCGCAGCTCCAGACGGTCTGCTGCGAGACGCGCGAGGCTTTCCAGCGATCGTGACTGCCGCGCGTCGATGCCTCCGCGTGGAGTCGTATCGCAGATGCACAAGGTGCCGAGCTGGTGCCCGTCCGCCGCGACAATGGTCTTTCCAGCATAGAAGCGGATGCCGGGCCCTCCGGCGACGAGGGGATAATGCGCGAAGCGGGAGTCCACGGAGGCGTCGGGGACCACGAAGACGCGGTCATCCTGCATTGTGTAGTCGCAGAAGCTCTGGTTGCGCGGTACCCCGTCGAGATCGATGCCGATATGAGCCTTGAACCAATGGCGGTCGCTCTCAGTCAGGCAGAGCAGCGCGATCGGCGCGTCGAAGGCGTCGGCCGCCAGGCGGGCGATGTCGTCGTACTCGCGCTCGGGGGAGGTGCCGATGATGTCGTATTCCTCGAGCCGCCGCATCCGCGCGACCTCGTCGGCCGCCAGCCGCGAACTCTCAGCACGGGCACGCTTTGCCTCGGCCATCGGGACATCCTCCGCGGGCAAGCATGCGTTGTTGCGCGTTAACACCCGCATAACAGGCTTGGTTAGTGGATACACTGCGGGACATGCCAGCGAGTGCTGGCGAAGCATCGGCGGTCGGTGTATCGCTGCGCCATGTCGACCTGGTCCGCCGCACAGTATGTTCGTTTCGAGGACGAGCGAAGCCGCGCTGCCGCCGAATTGATGACGCGCGTGCCGTGCGATGCGCCCGGCCGGGTGGTGGATATCGGCTGCGGTCCGGGAAACTCCACTGAATTGCTAGTCCGCCGCTGGCCCTCGGCAGACGTGACTGGCTTCGACACCTCGGCCGACATGCTCGCCGCGGCGCGAAAGCGCCTCCCGGCCGTCCGCTTCGTCGAGGCCGACGCGGCGACCTGGTCGCCGACGGGCGAGGAGGACCTGCTGTTCGCCAATGCGGTGTTCCAGTGGGTTCCGGATCACCTCGAGGTGATGGCGCGCCTGCTCGAGGCGCTTCGGCCGGGTGCGGTGCTGGCCGTCCAGATGCCCGACAACCTCGCAGAGCCGAGCCATCGGGCGATGGTGGAGACGGCCGAGGACGGGCCCTGGCGGGAGCGGCTGCGGGACGCGGCGCTGGCGAGGGAATTGCTGCCGCCGCCGGAGGCCTACTACGACGTGCTGGCGCCGCTGGCGGCCGATGTCGACATCTGGCACACCGTCTACAACATCCGCCTCGACGGAGCCGAGGCGGTGGTGGCGTGGGTGGAGGGCGCCGGGTTGCGCCCGTTCCTCGATCCGCTCGATGCCAACTCGCGCGAGGACTACCGGGCCGCCTACACACGCCGCATCGCCGCCGCCTATCCCCCACGTATCGACGGCAAGGTGCTGCTGCGCTTTCCGCGGCTGTTCGTCGTCGCTGTCCGCCGCTGAAGCTGCCGGCGGAGCGGGCAGCCGCACGAAAAGTTGCAGCCATCGCCTCGTTGTGCATCCTCCCTGCGGCGGCAGACCGTGCACGCGCTTCGCGCGTGCCGGTGTCGCGCGCCGCACCAAAGAGACTCGCCCAAAACGACCGACGGACACCCTGACATGACCACAGCCCTCTACGGCCGGCTCGCCGCCCGCTTCCCCGCCCCCGATACCCGGTTCATCGAGACCGCTGACGGGCAGGTGACGACCTATGGCGACCTGGACAGGGAGACGGCGAAGCTCGCCAACGCGCTGGTCGGGCTCGGCGTGAAGCCGGGGGACCGGGTCGCGGTGCAGGTCGAGAAATCGGCGCGGGCGCTGTTTCTCTACCTCGCCTGCGCACGGGCAGGGGCGGCCTATCTGCCGCTGAATACCGCATACACGCTCGCCGAACTCGCCTACTTCATCGGCGATGCGGAGCCCGCCGTCGTGGTGTGCCGTCCCGCCTCGCGCGATGCGGTGGCCGCGCTGCCGGAGGCGGCCAAGGTGCTGTCGGTCGAGACGCTGGACGCCGACGGCAGTGGCTCGATCGCCGACAGGGCCGCCGCCGAGCGCGACAGCTTTGCCGATATCCCGCGCGCGGCCGATGATCTCGCCGCGATCCTCTACACCTCGGGAACGACTGGCCGCTCCAAGGGGGCGATGCTGACCCAGGAGAACCTCTGGTCGAATGCCGAGGTGCTTGTCGATTATTGGCGCTTCACGGGCGAGGACGTGCTGATCCACGCGCTGCCGATTTACCACACGCACGGCCTGTTCGTGGCGACCAACACGATCCTGGCCGCCGGTGGATCGATGATCTTCCTGCCGAAGTTCGATGCCCGCGAGGTCCTGTCGCTGATGCCGCGCGCCACCACAATGATGGGCGTGCCGACCTTCTACACCCGGCTGATCGACACGCCGGGTCTCGACCGGGAGGCGACGCGCAGAATGCGCCTGTTCGTGTCGGGATCGGCGCCGCTGCTGGCCGAGACGCACCGCGCCTTCGAGGAGAAGACCGGCCACCGCATTCTCGAGCGCTACGGCATGACCGAAACCAACATGAACACCTCGAACCCCTATGACGGCGAGCGCCGGGCCGGTACGGTCGGCTTTCCGCTGCCCGCAGTATCGGTGCGGATCGCCGACCCCGAGACCGGCAGGGAACTGCCGCGCGGCGAGATCGGGGTGATCGAGGTGAAGGGCCCGAACGTCTTCAAGGGCTACTGGCGGATGCCGGAGAAGACCGCCTCCGAGTTCCGCCCCGACGGCTTCTTCATCACCGGCGACGTCGCCACCATCGACCAGGACGGCTACGTCACCATTGTCGGCCGCGCCAAGGACCTGATTATCTCCGGCGGCTTCAACGTCTATCCGAAGGAGGTCGAGGGGGAGATCGACGAAATGGCGGGCGTCGTCGAGTCCGCGGTCGTCGGCCTGCCGCACAAGGATTTCGGCGAGGGCGTCACCGCCGTCGTCGTGCTGGAGAAGGGCGCGAGCCTCGACGAGGCGGCGGTGATCGGTGCCCTCAAACAGCGGCTTGCCGCCTACAAGCTGCCGAAGCGGGTGTTCTTCGTCGACGAACTACCCCGCAACACCATGGGCAAGGTCCAGAAGAACGTGCTGAGGGATACCTACGCCAAGACGTATGGGTGAAGTGGGGCGCGGAGCGCCGCCTCAGCCGAGCAGGTTCTCACCCCGATCGAGCAGAATCGGGATGATCAGGTCCTCCTCGTCGTCGAGATGGCGCAGGAGCGATTTCAGGAAGTCATCGAGCCGTCCCGACATGGCATCGGCAGCGAAGCGCACCCGGTCGGGGGGGCCGGCGAGTGCCTGGACGAGGTCGTTCCCCGCACCCTGAAGCGTCACCAGGCCCTCGTGGATCGTCTCGTGATCGGCTTCCAGCACGTCGAAGCCACGGGCGAGATCGGCCTCCATTCCGATGAGCACCGGGAAGTAGTGCTGGTCCTCGATCATGTGATGGCCGTTCAACTCGCCGAGGAAGAAGCGGATGCGCGGCAGGAACCAGGTGCGGAACGCCTCCGGCGGCACGGTGCCGGCCTTCAGCGCGTCGGACGCCTGCAGCAGCGCTGCGTTCAGCTCGCGGAACATGTCGTGGCGGCCGAGCCAGAACCGCGAGAGCTGGCCGAGATCTGGCCGGTCGGTCCACGGGCGGGGGTACTTGTCGAGCAGCCGGCGCATCTCCTCGGGCCAGCCGGTGCGGCGGTCGAGTGCGAGCGAGGCCTCGTCGTGGTCGGTCATATTATGCGGGATCCGGCCGCGCGCGATGGCGGTTGACAGGCGTGGGGGAAAGTCTCCCGCGCGATATGGGGCATTGCGGTGGCCGTGCCAACCCCGATCAGTCCGATGCCGGGGCGGTCTGCGGCGACAGGAGCTGGTACTCGGTCGGATTGTCCGGGCACAGGCCGAGTTCGCACTCGGCGAAGGTGGAGAGTCCGTTGCCGAGCGCCAGAAGCGCGAACAGGGCGAACGAGACGAGCGCGAGCCCCGTCAGCCGGGGGCGCGGGCCGGGCGCGACGTCGAACTGGCGCTCGAACAGCATCATCATCGCCGAGCCGGCAATGATCAGCCCGAAGACGACGAAGGCCCAGGAGTAGAAGTGCAGGCCGAGGAAGGCGTCGCCATAGGTGCCGGTGCCCGGAACCACGTGCAGCGCGATCTGGCGCAGCGAGGCGGCGCCCCCGACGACCGCCGACAGGATCGCGATGGCGTAGTGGGCCGGGCGCGGGCCGAAGCAGAGATTGAAGGCGATGCCGACGCCGGCTGCAACGAAGCCCATCCGTTGGACCAGGCACAGCGGGCAGGGCAGGTCGTGCTTCAGGAACTGGTCGACGAAGGCGTAGCCGAGGACGACGCTGAGGCCGAGCAGGCCGAGGGCATTGAGGGTACGGGCGAATTCCGGCGACATCGGCGGCGGGCCTCAGAGCACGATGTCGATGGGATCGCTTGCGTGCAGCCGAAACAGCACCAGGATCAGCACGAGCGTGACCGCCCATAGGCCGATGCCGATCGCCCGTGATCCGAACGCCCCGCCGAGAAGGGCGAGGAATGCGGTGAGGAAGGGCAGCGCCATCATCGCGTCGTCTCCCGGAGCGGGCACCAGAGGCGGCGAATCCACCACGGCGCACAGCGCAGATGTCGGATGCGCCAGTGTCGATTGTCAATCGCGGCGTTTCGTGCTTGTCGGGAAGAAAGTCGGGAGGCAGCGCTGCACCATCTCATCGGCATCGGCCTGAAGGTCGCCTCGACACTCGTGCTCATGGTGATGGCGGCGCTGATGAAGCTCCTGTCGGAAACCATGCCGGTCGGCGAGGTGATGTTCGCCCGCAGCTTCTTCGCGCTCCTGCCCCTGTCGGTCTGGCTGATGTGGCGCGGAGAGTTTCCCCACGCGCTCAGAACCCACAACATCAAGGGGCACGTGCTGCGCGGCGGGTTTGGCGGCGTGGCGCTTGCCTCATATCTGGTGGCGCTGACCTACCTGCCGCTGCCGGACGTCACCGCGATCCAGTTCCTTGCGCCGCTGCTGACGCTGGCGCTGGCCACCGTCCTCCTTGGCGAGGTGGTCGGAATCTTCCGCTGGTCGGCGGTCGGCGTCGGCTTCATCGGAATCGTGCTGATCCTGTGGCCCTATCTCGGCCACGGCTGGTCGGTGGCGGACGAGGGGGCGATCGGTGCGCTGGTTGCGGTCGTGGCGGCCTCACTGACCTCGCTCGCCATGATCCAGGTCCGCCATCTCACCGGCTCGGAGACGACCGGCTCGATCGTGTTCTATTTCTCGGTGATGTGCGCTGTGATGGCGCTGTTCACCCTGCCGTTCGGCTGGGCGATACCGGACCCACGTGAAGCGGCGCTGCTGGTGACGATCGGCCTGATCGGCGGGATCGGCCAGATCCTGCTGACCCAGAGCTACCGCTTCGCGCCAGCCTCTGTCATCGCGCCGTTCGACTACACCGCGATGATATGGTCGTTGATCCTGGGGTATCTGGTGTTCGGCGATGTTCCGGTGGCGGTGACGCTGATCGGTGCCTCGATCGTCATCGCGGCGGGACTGTTCATCATCTGGCGTGAGCGGCAGCTCGGCATCGAACGCGCCCGCCAGCGCCAGGCCGGCCCGCCGCCGGCCTGACGGCTCGAGAGACGTGCAACCCGGCTGCGGCGGGCATTGGGCACGCCGTCGCCTTCCCACCATCCGTCATTGCCGGGCATGACGTGCGTGGGACGGTAAGGGCAGGGCGTCCACCATGAGGCATTGCCAGGCCCAGCCCACCACCGCCCGCAAGGGAGGGCGGAGCGGCCTGCTCCTCGGCACGGCGCTCAGAACGCCTTGAAGGTGATGATCGTGTAGGTGTCCCGGATGCCCTCGAAGCGATGCACCTGCTCGTTGACGAAATGTCCGATGTCGGTCTGGCTGTCGACGTAGAACTTCACCAGCAGGTCGTAGTCGCCGGCGGTGGAGTAGATTTCCGACGCGATCTCGGCGTTGGCGATCTGGTCGGCCACCTCGTAAGCGCGGCCGAGGTGGCACTTGATCTGGACGAAGAAGGGGATCATGCGGCGCCTCCGCGACAGCGATGAACAAGCGGCGGACGGTGATCTCCGGCCGCATCCGGTCAGCGCGATGTGACCAGATGGACGACCGACCGGCAAGTCCGGCAATCGGCAATTCACCGAATGCCGGGCAATAGCTCGTCATGCGGATAGCCGCCGCCGGCGGTGGACGAGGCTAGAAGACGCAGCGGTTGATCTTCGGCGCCTTACCGTCGAGCAGCTTCGACAGGAGCGCCGGGACGCCGGTCACCGCGCCGACCATGATCTCCGTGCCGGTCTGCGTCACGCTGGTGACATTGCACATCCGGTCGTGGAAGTCCTTGTCGCAGCATCGTCCATCGACATCGCGGGCGCCAGGCTTGCAGTGCCACGGACCAGCCATCTGGAAGCCGACAGGCGGCGCGGGCACCGGCGGGCAGGAGCAGACGATTTCGTTCTCCGCCACCGGCCCGAGTCCGGGAAAGTTCTGGCCGCTCGTGGAGTTGAAGCAGATGCCGCCGTCGCACTGGGCGGAGTAGCCGGCCGGGGCCGACTTTCCGACCGGCGCGCCGCAGGTGTAGATCGCCAGCGGCGGCCCGAGTTTCTCGACCGCCGGCCGGTAGTCCTTCTCCAGCCTGCGCGGGGTGGAGTAGGTGCTCACGGTGAAGCCGTTGCGGATGCCGTCTTTGAGCAGCGTGCAGATGTTCCTGCGCTTGCCGCCTTCGCGGTAGTGGAACGGCAGCGAGATGCTCTTGCCGTTCTCGATGTCGCATTTGCAGTAGGCGACCCCGTCCAGCACCCAGCACCGGGCCGTGGCGCACAGCGCGTAGGTGTCCGGTTCGTCGGGTGATCTGGGACATTGCAGGAATACCGACGGGCGCACCTCGGCGTTCGCCGCAGGCTGGGCGGCAATCGAGGCTGTGGCGGCCGCAGTCGCAGTCGCGAGGCCGAGAAGGAGCGCGGCGGCGCACTTGGCGAGAGAAACGAAGCGCATCGACATGTCGGCATCCCCCCGAATCGTTCGGAACATGCTCGGACAATATGCTTGCCGAAGGATTTACAGCCTTCCGGCAGTCTCGACGCGGCCTTCAGCAGGGCCGGGGAGGTGTGAGCACCGCGAGGTCGCGGGTGATGTCGCTGTCGGGATCGGTGAGAGGCGCGATCACGGTGAAATGGTTGGCGCCGTCGAGTTCGAAGTACTCGGCGCGCACGCCGCCCTCGATCCATTCGTCGACGATCTCCTGGCTCTGGCGCAGGAACTCACTGCTCTCCGCGCCACCGACCCAGGCATGAAGGTCGAGGCCGGCGGGAGCCGGCCAGTTGAGCGGGCTGACGCGCCCTGCCTCGACCGAATCGAGCTTCAGCGCGGTGTTGAGGCTGGTTGGAACAAGGGGTGCGAGATCGAAGACGCCGGAGATCGGCTGGGCGGCCGGCACCACTGCTTCGGGCAGGCCGAGCGCCGTCCAGTCGGTCGCCAGCAGTGCCGCGGCAAGGTGACCGCCGGCGGAATGCCCGCTGACCGCCATCCGCAGGCCGTAGCGTCCGTGCAGGAAGCCCACGAGGTCGCGCATCTCGTTGACGATGTCGCCGATCCCGACCTCCGGACACAACGTGTAGGTCGGCAGGGCGACGGCGATACCGTGGGCGAGGGGCCCGCGTGCCAGGTGGCTGAAGAAATGCCGGTCGAGGCCCTGCCAGTAGCCGCCGTGGATGAAGATCGCGAGGCGTTGAACCGATCGGTCGGCGGACGGGAAGAACAGGTCGACGCGGTTGCGCGGGCGAGGCCCGTAGCCGACGTCGGCCTCCATGATCGCGACCTCTCGGAAGGCGGCGGCGTCGCGCGCCCAGCCCTCGATGATGGCCGGATGCTCCGGCACGCGGGCACGGTTGTTGTATTCGGCCTCGTAGTCGATCTCGCTCATCACTGCCCTTGAAACCCCCTCGCATGTCGGCTACGTGACTAGCACGATCTCATTGGGGTGTCCCGAACGGGACTGAGAGGCCGCAGGGCGGCCAACCCGTCGAACCTGATCCGGATGATGCCGGCGGAGGGAGTTGAGATGAACGGTAGAACCATTCCATCCCTCGACCTGGCGGATTGCCTCGGCGGCTCGGGCCGTTGACGATGATCGCGCGCGAACTGACGGCGGACGTGCTGGCGCGCCTGCGCGCCGAGCGGCCGCGCGTTCATTGCATCACCAACGCGGCGGCCGTCGCCTATACCGCGAACGTGCTGCTGGCGGCCGGCTGCATCCCGTCGATGACCGTCAATCCGCCCGAGGTGGCGGGCTTCGTCGATGGCTCAGAGGCGCTGTTGGTCAATCTCGGCACACTCGACCCGCTGCGTGTCGAGGCGATCGACGTCGCGATCCGGACGGCCCAGGCCGAGGGAAAGCCGTGGGCGCTCGATCCTGTGTTCATCGAGCGCTCGCCACCGAGGCTCGATCTCGCCCGCGACCTGGCACGCCGGCATCCGGCGGTGATCCGCGCGAACCGGGCGGAACTGGCGGCGCTCACCTCGAGCGACGGCGGCGACGAGGCGGCCCGCCAACTCGCGAGCGAGACCGGCGCGGTGGTGGTGCGCACCGGCGAGGTCGACTTCGCCGCCAACGGCACGCGGGAGCTGCAGGTCTCGGGCGGACATCCGCTGATGGCGCTGGTGACGGCCTCCGGTTGCTCGGCGACGGCGCTGATGGCGGGTTTCCTGGCGGTGGAGACGGATCGCTTCCTCGCGGCAGCGGCGTGCCTCGCCTTCGTGAAGCTTGCGGCCGAGCGGGCGGGAGAGACCGCCCGCGGCCCTGGAAGCTTCGTACCCGCATATCTCGACGCGCTCCATGCGCTGCAACCCGCCGACATCGGCAGCAGGACCCCGACGCCATGAAACAGGTGAGACCCGACACGCTGACGCTCGATCCGGGCAGGGGACGCCGTGCACCCGTTGCGCTGTCGATCGCCGGAACCGATCCGACCGCGGGCGCCGGCATGCAGGCCGACCTGAAGACCTTCTCCGCGCTCGGTGTCTACGGCGCGACGGTGATCACCGCGCTGGTCGCCCAGAACACCACCGGCGTGCAGGCGGTGCTCGACATCGCCCCGGACTTCGTGTCGAAGCAAATGGACTCGGTCTTCGACGATCTCGCCGTCAACGCCGTGAAGATCGGCATGCTGAGCGTTCCCGCGGTCATCGAAACGGTCGCCGAGCGGCTGGTGGCACACCGGGCGCGAAACGTCGTCATCGATCCCGTGATGGTGGCCAAGAGCGGTGATCCGTTGCTCAGGCCGGAGGCAGTGAGCGTGCTGCGCGAGGCGCTCCTGCCGAAGGCGCTGGTGATAACGCCGAACCTGCCCGAGGCTGCGCGCCTGCTCGACACCCAGGTCGCCGCGGACGAGGCGGAGATGCGCCGGCAGGGCGAGCGGCTGCTGGCGCTGGGCCCGCAGGCGGTGCTGATGAAGGGCGGCCACGCCGAGGGCGAGCGGTCCGTCGACATCCTGGTGACGGCCGGCGGGATCGTCCGGCTGGAGGCGCCGCGAGTGGCGACCCGCAACACCCATGGCACCGGCTGCACCC
>JAEYRQ010000639.1 GCA_023435545.1 Pseudomonadota bacterium
GTCCACATGGACGCCCTCGCTTCCTCTGATCCCGCCCCGCGGCATCGGGCGCGACCGGTCGAACGACTTCCCGAGCGGCACGTTCCTCTCTCTAACTCGGTCGGCGGCGCCGGGGATCAACCTTAGGCGCGCGAATGCGTCGCCGTGTCGCCGGCCAGCGAGGCCACGCGATCAGTGGGTCAGGCGGAAGTATAGCATCGGCAGTTTCTCCGGCAGCGCCGCCACGCGGTCGATCAGCATGACGTTGCGGCGGCCGAAGATGCGGCTGAGATAACCGGTGCCGTTGCCGTCGAGCCCGACGCAAAAGACGTCGATGCCCTCCTGCGCCAGAAGTTGCACCGCCCGGCGGGCATCCTCCACCAGGTAGGTGCGGTCGAGGACGTCGACGTCGGAGGGCTCGCCGTCGGTGACGATCAGGAGCAGCCGGCGATGCGTGAGGCACCCCCTGAGCTCGCTGCCTGCGTGCCGGATCGCGGCGCCGATGCGGGTCGAGTAGCCGCCTCGCAAGCCCGCGAGACGCGACTTCACCGGGTCGCCATACGGCTCGCCGAAGTCCTTGATCCGGTAGTAGCGCACTTCATGTCGCGTGTCGGAGCAGAAGGCGCGCACCGCGTAGGGATCCCCGACCTCCGCCATGGCGCTGGCGAGCAGTGCGGTCGCCGCCCGCTCCAGCGCGAAGACGCTGGTGGTGGTGCCGCGCACGATGTCCTTGGTGGATTCCGAGATGTCGAGCAGCACCAGGATCGACAGATCGCGGTTGCGCAGCACCGATGTCTCATAGACCCGGGCGTCCGGCGTCAGCCCGACCCGACGGTCGATGGTGGCCTGGATCGCCGCGTCGAGGTCGAGCCGGTCGCCGTCCGGCTGCCGGCGTTCCCTTACCGGCCGGCTGACGCGGGCCGAGCGGATCAGCCGCGATATCCGGTCCGTGACCTCCGGATACTGCGCCATGATCCGGTCGATGATCTCCGCGCGCGCCGTGCGCGGCGCGAAGTCCATGACCGTCGTCCACTCCACCCGGTCGTGGCCGATGGCGTAGTCCCACTCGGGGTAGCGCGCGACAGGGAGGCCGACGTCGTCCTCCACTGCCGACAGCCGCGCGGCGATGCTCGCCTCCTCGCGCGCCTGTTCCGCGCGTTCGCGCTGGTGTGGCTGGTCCTCGTTCTCCGTCTGCTGGATCTTGATCGACTCGGTCATGATCTCGGCCTGCTCGTCCGCCGAAGTCGACGGTTCGCCGAAATCCCAGAGGCCGAGATTGTCATCGCGGTAGGGCGGCTGCACGACATAGGTCTTGGAGTTGAACTGCACGCGCATCTGGCCGAGATCGTTGCCGAGCAGCGAGCCCATCTCGCGGCTCATCTCGAAATCGTCCCAGCGGCCGCTCTGGTCGTGGAACATCTCCCGACCCTTGCGCACCCAAGGGTCGTGGTCCCGGAACCCCGGATCGATCAGCGCTCGGGAGAGACGCGCGAGCAACACCGGCGCGACCTGCGAGCCGCTCGCCTCGGCAACGTGGAAGCTGCTCCACAGCCGGCCGAGGCCGGGGAACTCGCGCATCGCCAGCGCCTCGACGCGGGCGTCCTCGACCAGCGAGACCAGAGCAACCTGGATCGGCTTCAGTTCGCGCACCGGGAACCGCTCGGGCGTGAACATCATATGCGCCCCGACATGGGCAACCGAGGCCCGGTAGAGGCGCTCTGACTGGGCCGCGCTGTAGCCGGGGTAACTCTCCGGCATGCGGATCATGTAGCGGTCGAAGGGGGCGCGCCTGACCGGTTTGACGGCCGGGCCACGGGGAGCGGCGCGTATCACCGGCCTGATCCCCCACAGGGCGGCGAGGTAGATCCTGAGATGCCGCTCGACATGGTGGAACGTCGTGTCGCCCGCGCCGTCCCGGAACAGGCGCAGCGCCTCGCCGTCGGCGAGCGACAGGTAGGCGAGGCGGCGGCCCGGATCATCGCCCGCCGCCCTGAGCCCGGCCAAGAGCCACCTGCGGAACCCAGCGGCATCGACGTTCGACAGGATGAAGTCGGTCTGGCGCGCTACCGGCCTGACCGATTCCGGCGCCGCCGCGGCCAGTTCCTCGATGGTCGCGAGCCAAGATACGAACTCATCCCGCCCGGCCAATAGGCGCGCCGCGTGGCCGGCAGCGACCAGCACTTCGACCGCCGGCCCCTCGCCCGCGCGGCGAGCCGCCTCCTGCACCACCGGCACCAGCAGCAGCGTCGCATCGGTCCCCACCAGCCGCGCACAGGCCGGCGACACCCTGGCGAACAGGGCGACTGCACGTCCCCCGAGGCCCGAGGCGATCAACCCGTCGAGGCCTTCGCTCCACCGGTCGAAGGCGGGGCCGGGGAACATCTCGCGCACCGAAATCCAGCCGGCTTCCCCGACCAACTCTACGAGTCGGGCGCGGTTCACGAGATCGTCGATCGGATTGGGCTGTCGTACCATCGGCCGGCTAGGACAGGGCCGCTACCGCCTCGCGCAGCGCGCCGCGAATGTCGAGATCATCGGTGATCGGAAGGACCACGGCCATCTCGAACGCCTCGTCGGCGGAAACTCCGCGGGCAATCAGGCGTCCGGCGTGAATCAGCATCCGCGTCGAGGCGCCCTCCTCGAGCCCGTGCCCCCTGAGATTGCGCGATCGCTGCCCCGCCCGCACCAGCCGTTCGGCGAGCGCGCCGTCGACACCGGATTCGTGCGCGACGATCTCGGCCTCCACCTCGGCGGCCGGATAGTTGAAGTCGATCGCCCCGAAGCGCTGCTTGGTGGATTCCTTCAGGTCCTTCAGCACGCTCTGGTAGCCGGGATTGTA
>JAEYRQ010000175.1 GCA_023435545.1 Pseudomonadota bacterium
GCCGCTCGACGTTGTTGCGCAGCTGACGCACGTTGCCCGGCCAGTCGTGTGATTGCAGCACGGCCATCGCGTCGGCACCGATCCGGCGTAGCGCCAGGCCCGACGAGGCGGATATCTGTCGCATGAAGTAGTCGATCAGATCCGGAATGTCGTCGCGCCGCTCCGCAAGCGCCGGCACGCGCACCGGCACGACGCTCAGCCTGTGGAACAGATCCTCCCTGAACCGCCCCTCGCGCACGTCCAGCTCCAGGTCGCGACTGGTCGAGGAGATCACCCGCACGTCCACATGAACTCGGGTCGAGCCGCCCACCCGCTGGAAGTTCTGATCGACGAGCACCCGCAGGATGCGGTTCTGCGTCTCCCGCGGCATGTCCGCGACCTGATCGATAAACAGTGTCCCGCCATGCGCCTCTTCCAGGGCGCCGACGACGCGGCGGCCCTCGGCGGTCTCCGAGCCGAACAGGGCGATTTCCATGTTCTCGGGCGTGATGGTGGCCGCGTTGATCACCACGAACGGGCCGCCGGACCGGCCCGACAGGCCGTGCAGTGTACGGGCCGCCAGCTCCTTGCCGGCGCCGGAAGGTCCGGCGATCAGCACGCGGCTGTTGGTCGGGGCGATTCGCTCGATGGCGTTGCGCAGCTGGTTCATCACGCTGGAGCGTCCGACGAGCTGGCCGGCGTCTCCGGACCGCTTCTTCAGGTCCTGCACCTCCCGGCGCAGGCGGGACGCCTCCAGCGCCCGGGTGGCGACAAGAACCAGACGGTCCGCCTTGAACGGCTTTTCGATATAGTCGTAAGCGCCGCGCTTGATCGCCGAGACGGCGGTCTCGATATTGCCGTGTCCGCTGATCATCACCACCGGCAGATCGGGATGCTCGGCCTTGATGGCGTCGAGCAACTCCAGACCGTCCATGCGGCTTCCCTGCAGCCAGATGTCGAGGAAAACCATCGATGGCCGCCGCGCCTGGATCTCCGCCAGCGCCTGGTCGCTGTTGGCGGCCGATCGCGCAGCGAATCCCTCGTCCTCCAGGATGCCCGCGACCAGGTCGCGGATATCGGCCTCGTCATCGACGATGAGAATGTCCTTCGCCATTTAGCCCTGCTCCGACCGCCGCTCTACCGGGGCGTCTTCCCGCTCCGCAATCCCATCCGCATCCTCGGCCCCGACCTGGACCGCGCGCGGAAAAGTCAGCCGCACCCACGCCCCCCGGCCGCCGTCCATCACAGACGGAGCATCCGCCAGTTCCACCCTGCCGTGGTGCTCTTCCATGATCCGGGCGACGATGGCGAGGCCCAGCCCGGTCCCCTTCTCCCGTGTCGTCATGTACGGCTCGAGCAGCCGGTGTCGGTTCTGGCTAGGAAGGCCGATGCCGTTGTCGATCACGTCGATGGCGATCCACCCGGAAACGTCGGTGATCGACACGTCGATTCGCCCCGCCTCCCTGTCTTCCACCTGATCAAGCGCGGAAATCGCCTCGGTGGCGTTCTTGATGATGTTGGTCACCGCCTGCGAAATGAGCCGGCGGTCGCACAGCGCCGTAAGCGGCTCGTCCGGACCCTCGAGCTTGATGGTTATGCCGGGGTTGCCGACGCCCATGAGGAAGGTCGCCTGCTTGACCACCTCGCCGATATCCGTCGCCTCCATGGCGGGCTTCGGCATTCGGGCGAACGAGGAGAACTCGTCGACCATCCGGCCAATGTCCCCGACCTGCCGGATGATCGTGTCGGTGCACTGGTCGAACACATCGCGGTCGCTGGTGATCACCTTGCCGTACTTCCGCTTCAGCCGCTCGGCCGAGAGCTGGATCGGCGTCAGCGGGTTCTTGATCTCGTGCGCGATACGCCGGGCGATATCGGCCCAGGCGGAACTGCGCTGCGCCGTCACGAGCTCGGTGATGTCGTCCAGCGTAACGACGAATCCGTAGCTCC
This sequence comes from Pseudomonadota bacterium, assembly GCA_023435545.1. GTDB lineage: Bacteria > Pseudomonadota > Alphaproteobacteria > Rhizobiales > Tepidamorphaceae > Tepidamorphus. Next base: position 1,930 of record JAEYRQ010000175.1, read on the forward strand.
CGCCAGCGGTCCGCTCGGCCGCGACGCGCACGGCGATGGTGCGTTCGCGGCCGGACCGGCGAATGATGATCTGGTCCTGCACGAGCCGGTTGGGCTGCAGCCGCGCCTGCTCGACGCAGGGCTGGAGTTCGGGCAGGACGTCGCGAATTGCGATTCCCAGCAGACTGTCCTGGCTGGAATCCAGCAGCAGCGCGGCGGAACGGTTGGCCAGCGAGATCTCGCCGGCATTGTTCACACCCAGGACGCCGGCCGGCACGCCGGCCAGCACGGCCTCGATAAAACGGCGTCGCTCCTCCAGTTCGGCGTTAGCCTCCAGGAGGTCGTCGCGCTGGGACCGCAACTGCGTGGTCATCTTGTTGAAGGTCAGGCCGAGACTGGCCAGATCCCCCTCCTCCGGCCGGACGGGGACCTGGACGTAGAGGTTGCCGTGCGAGACCTGATCGGCCGCCCCGATCAGCCGTCGGATCGGCGAGACCAGACGGTTGGCGAAGCCGATGCCTATCCAGACCGCGGAGAGCAGCAGGATCAGCGCGAAGCCCACATACATGAGCGCGAACGCCACCTGCACGCCGAAGCGGCGTCGCTCCAGACTGGAGAACTCGGCAACGTTCGCCTGGGCCAGCCGGAGGTAATTGATCACCAGGGGATCGACCGACCGCGCGACGTAGAGCAGCGCGCCATCGAATTTCTGGAGCCTGACCACGGCACCCACCTGGTTGGAGATGCCCGGAGCGATGACCACCACCTCGCCGCCCATCGCCTGTTCGACGGCATTCTCGGGCGGCATCAGGAACTCGCGCTGGACCGGGATGTCCGCGCGCATGATCACGGACATGTCGTCGCGCAGGATGAAGGCTGCCGGCAGCGAACGAATGGCAGCCTGCGCATTGAAGAATTGCGCGAAGCGCTCGGGATCCTCCCGGTACATGGTCTCGGCACGATCGATGTCGGTGGCCATGGCCAGCAGGTCCGCCCGGATGACCTGGCCGTGCTCGCGCAGATAGGCCTCGGCGCCCGAGAGCGACGTCTGGATGATCGTCCGCGTCCGCTCGGAGAACCAGGTGTCGAGGCCCCGGTCGAGCGTGCCAGTCGCGACGACCGCGACGATCACCGCCGGAACCACCGCCATCAGCGCGAACAGGCTGAGAATCTGCAGATGCAGCCGTGCGCCGGCGAGCCCCCGCCGTCGCGCGATCAGCAGCCTGCCGACCTCGGTGGCGACGATCGCCGAGAGGCCTGCGACCAGGATCAGGTTGATGACGAGCGAGGCCGAGACGACATCGTCGTCCGGCTCGATCGGGGTCAGCCCGGTCAGGATCGCGAATGTGGCCCCGCCCGCCGCCAATGCCAGCGCGACGAGCAGCGATCCGGCAATGCGCAGGGATCTGCTGTGCCGGGTGGCAAGAATGGCTGGGGAAGCCGGTCGCGCCTCTGAGGAAGCCACAGGTGATCAT
>JAEYRQ010000268.1 GCA_023435545.1 Pseudomonadota bacterium
ACCCCTTGCTGAAACTATTGAATGTTAACTATCCGGATTCAGGTACGTAGTATCAACCGTCAACCCAATTGGGCCGTTAGCCGTTGGCGAAGGCCAGCGCGGGAGCGGGGAGCGAGGCAAAGGCGAATGCCAAAGCCAAGGCCAAAGCAACCAGCAACCCACATCTGACATCTGTCATCTGGCATCTGACATCTGACATCTGACATCTGACGCGAAAGCCAAGGCCAAAGCCAAAGCCCTCCCCACAACCCCCAACCCCCAACCCGCGCTCTCGCTCAAGGGTTCAAGAGAATTTATAATTGCCAGAAATAATTTGTTTTTTAAAATATTGTATATATTAGCTGTCAGAACACGCTCTGGGCCGGGGCTTTTTTTCATTAACCGAAAACAATATCATGTTAAAAAGAAACATCCTACAAGCCCTAGCGCTGGCTCTTACCGCTTTATTTGTTGGCTGTAAAAAGGAACCTATACAACAAGAAACTAAGAACTCAATTTCAAAAACTTCAATTACTACAGAAGAAGCTGAAGAAATTCTTGACGATGTATCAAATTTCTTTGTTTATGCTCGAGCGTTATCTACAGATCCCAGGGCTACCACGACTGATTTTCCAAGCTACATCTCAACAGATGAAGCAGTGTCACTTCTTGAAAATACCTACAATTACTACTTTGCCAGAATAGATTATTCGCTTGCTGTAAAAGATGAGCATCATGTTGTTGAGGATGTTTCGGTAAATGGCGAAGGGTTAGTATCTATCATGGACGTGGCAAACGCCTTCAATAGTTCACGAAATGAACTTAAGGACATTTTTGATAATTACACGGTGGACGACAAAAAGCTTACACTTCAGCTGCCTCTGAGTTTGTAAACCCGCTTAGATTTCTATGGCAAGAAAGTTCTTAATACTCAAGTTTTCACTTCTATTTTTCACTTCAGAAATAAGTAATGCTCAGCAATTATTCGCCCAGGGCACTAATACAAACAATATCGAGTTTCCCTATGATGCGGTTGAGCTGCCGGGGAATCGGTTTGCATTGAGCATCACAAAAGCAACCGGGGTAACGAGTACCGACCATTGTTTTATGGAATTGGTCATCACAGATTCACTTGGGAATATCGAACACCATACTGTTGCACCTTTTGATTCTTCAGTGTATATCAATCCGAGAGATATTTTTTACCGAAACGGGTTGCTTTATTCAGTGGCGCTATTAGATTCGATTGGAAACAAACCCACCCATGTCCATGTATCTGTATGGGACACGACGTTGAATTTGATCTCAGAAAGGGTTCATTCAGTTTGCGATTCAGGCTGGTATATACTGGAGAGTTTCGCTGAGATGCACGGGGATCGGATTTATTCTATCGAAGCGAGGGTGATGGAAGGTGATAATATAGGAAGTCTAACCCATCCATTGCTCAGTGTATATGATCTGAACGGAGATTTGATTTCCAGAAAGGAATTAGATACAACCTTCATCACGACCTTAGCTGGTGGTGACGATTATTCAATTTTACCTGAGAATCTTACTATAAATGATAGTGGATCCTTATACTTTAGTTTTGCCGGTAAAAAAATATCCAACAATTCGTGGGGGAATCAACCGTTTTTAGTCGAGGTTGACACCAGCTTAAACCTGGTTTCCCTTGCTGAATTTAGTTGTTGGGACATAATGTGTGATACAACATACGGAGGCTACTTTGGTAAGAAGTTGGTTGCTACAACTGGGACGACACTTTTTGGAGCGTTCTTAGCTATATTGCTTTCTGATAGCAAATATCGAAACTCAGTTGCGAAAATTGAATTTCCTCAGGGAATGGTTGGAAGTAGTATTAAGCCCGAAAGACTGGAGATCGTCCCTGATAATACTACTGGCTTTTTAGTCACAAAGACACTTGGCCGGAACGCGATTTCTGCTTATAACAATAGGATATTCACGCTAGGCCTTGACTTTCATTCCTATAGTTCAGCAGTCAATAATCTGATTATTACTCGGGCTGATACTAATGGACAAATAATTTGGACCAGGTATATTGAAAGCGATGGTAGACCTTTTGAGCCCCGTTTTATACTTGCGACGTCAGATGGAGGATGTCTTGTTGCGGCTATTATTTACAACGTTGGACTCGCACGCAGGGATCACTACATTTTCAAGCTTGATGGCAACGGGCATTTTACAAGTGTTCAGAGGCTTGAGCTGGAGAAAGAGCGCGCAGTGAAGGTGTTTCCAAATCCTGCAACGACGGTGTTGAACTTTGTGTTAGACAAAGCAGGGGAATATTCGATAGTGATTTCGGACATGAACGGCAGAAGTGTTATGCAGAATAAGGTGAAAGGCGCCTCACAGACTTTTGAAGTTAGTCATCTGGCTGAGGGTATGTATCAGTATGCTGTCTATGGTGCTGAGGGGGTGATAGATTCCGGATTGTGGTTGAAACAATGATGAGCATCGGTGACAATCATTTTCTTTTATCGGAAGTATTCGCGTCAAACCCCACCAGATTAAACATCCCCCGCATCCTGCTCCTTACCCTCGACCCGTAGGAGGCTTCGAGCTCATCGGCATTGAGGTTGGTAGTGAGGTGGGTCAGGCGGCCGTCGCGGATGAAGAGGTCGTAGCGGGAAAGGAGGATTTCGCCCATCACGTTACACTCATTTCCGAAATACTTCAGGTTCTTCTCTGTGCCCAAGTCGTCAAAACAAAATGCTCGCGGTTCATGGCGCTGGGGGTGGTCGCGACTGTAACGCTGGATGACTTCGTAGCCGTCTTTGATGAACTCAAAGCTGATCTCCCGACACGACTTCATGACATGTCGCTCCGGGGGTGGAGCGAGGTGGCGCATCAGATGCATCAAGGTTGTCTTGCCACAGCCTACGGGACCGGTGAGTAGGATGCCCTTTTCCAAATTGATGTCGAATTCCTCTGCTCTGGAACCATCTCGGAGAAAATAACAGATCAGGGGCAGGATGACCGGTTGATCCTCTGGACTGAGGGCGAACTTGTCTCCGAAGAGCTGCTTTCCTTTCTGGTCGAGCCATTGCCATACCTGGTTATAGTCAAAGGGGGACGCGGAAGTTTTTGGAGTTATTGACGTGGAGTTGACCAGCCCTTGGTCTTGTGTTACGATCATGGCTAAAGCTTGTGACGGTTGTTGATTGGGTTGCATTGTTCCTGGTGTTTTTTTGGTTGAGCATCCAGCAATGCGCGGCGGCCTGCCAGTCGGTAATGCGGGTATTGCTACCCATGAGCCAGCCTTTGGCGGCGTAGTAGTAGAAGAATTTTTCAGCTTCAGCGGGCAGGAAACCCTGCTGGCGGCAGTAGGCGCGGACTTGCGACAGATTTGGGGGTTGGGGGCTTTGGGTTGTGGGTTGTGAGTTGTGAGTTGTGGGGGTGTTCCGGCCGTGGCTTTGGCCTTCGTTTCGGCCATTGCTTTGGCTTTGGCCTTCGCCTTGGCTTCTGTTTTTGGCCGTTAGCCGTTGGCCATTGGCCTTTGGCTCGTTCTTCACTGACCCCTGACCACTGACCACTGACCACTGCGTAGCGCAGCGAAGCTCTGACATCTGGCATCTGCCCTCTGCCATCTGGCTTTGGCCTTCGCCTTGGCTTCTGTTTTTGGCCGTTAGCCGTTGG
>JAEYRQ010000296.1 GCA_023435545.1 Pseudomonadota bacterium
AATCGAGTTCTACCTGGTCAAGCCGAACACCGACCCAGACTATCCGCTGGAGCCGCCGGTCGGCCGCTCCGGCCGGGCGGAGACCGGCCGCAAGTCGTTCTCGATCTCGGCGGTCAACGAGTTAGACCCGCTGTTCGACGATATCTACGACTATTCAGAAGCGCAGGGCCTCGAGATCGACACGCTGATCCACGAGGAGGGCGCCGCGCAGATGGAGATCAATCTGCGCCACGGCGTGCCGCTCGAACTCGCCGACCAGGTGTTCCTGTTCAAGCGGACGATCCGCGAGGCGGCGCTGAAACACTCGATCTACGCGACCTTCATGGCCAAGCCGATCGCCCGCGAGCCCGGCAGCGCCATGCACATCCACCAGTCGATCATCGACGAGGAGACCGGCCGCAACGTCTTCTCCAACGAGGACGGCGACCCGACGCCGGAGTTCTTCTCCTTCATCGCCGGCCTGCAGGAGTACCTGCCGGCGGTGATGTGCATGCTTGCCCCCTACGTGAACTCCTACCGGCGGCTGGCGCGCTTCACCGCCGCGCCGATCAACATCCACTGGGGCTACGACAACCGCACCGTGGGCATCCGCATCCCCCCCTCCAAGCCCGACGCGCGCCGCGTCGAGAACCGGGTGCCCTCCTCCGACGCCAATCCGTATCTGGCGATCGCCGCATCGCTCGCCTGCGGCTGGCTCGGCATCGAGAACGGGCTGACGCCGGGCGAGCCGATCAAGGGCTCGGCCCGCCATCTGCCCTACGATCTGCCCCGCGGCCTGCTGGAGGCGGTGGCCGCCTTCGAGGAATGCGAGCCGCTGCGCGAGATCTTCGGCGACACCTTCGTGTCGGTCTACGCGGCGATCAAGCAGGAGGAATTCGAGACCTTCATGCGGGTGATCAGCCCGTGGGAACGGGAGTATCTGCTGCTCAACGTGTGATCTGCCGACGCGGCAGAGGGTTGAGGCGGCGCTCCGGCATACGTCATCCCGGCCGGAGCGAGCGCGAGCGAGCGAAGAGCCGGGATCGGGACGCCTCGACCGTCGGCGGCGTACCGATCCCGGATCTCGGCTTCGCCAAGTCCGGGATGACGAGGTCTGCTTCTCGAACACCGACGCGGCAGCGTCAGACACCGGCAGGAACCGCCATGACCCACGCCCCCAATCTCTCCACTGCCGACTACCAGCGCGTCGACGCCGCCCATCACCTGCACCCCTTCACCGACTTCAAGTCGCTGAACGCCGAGAAGTCGCGGGTGATGACGCGCGGCGACGGGGTCTGGATCTGGGACACCGACGGCAACCGCTATCTCGACGGCATGGCGGGGCTGTGGTGCACCCAGATCGGTCATGGCCGCCGCGAGATCGCCGACGCGGTGCACCGGCAGATGCTGGAGCTCGAGTTCTACAACACCTTCTTCAAGACCACGCATCCCCGCGCGGCCGAACTCGCCGAGGTGCTCGCCGAGGTGACGCCGGAGGGGCTGAACCACGTCTTCTTCACCGGCTCCGGCTCGGAAGCCAACGACACCGTGTTCCGCATGGTCCGCCGCTACTGGTCGCTCGCCGGCAAGCCCGACAAGCAGATCATCATCGGCCGCAAATACGGCTACCACGGCTCGACGGTGGCAGCCTCGGCGATGGGCGGGATGGCCGGGATGCACGAGCAGGCCGGCATGGTGCCCGGCGTCCACCACATCACGCCGCCCTACTGGTTCGACTTCGGCGGCGACATGAGCCCCGACGAGTTCGGCGTCTGGGCGGCGCGGGAGCTGGAACGTGCGATCGACGAACTCGGCGAGGGCAAGGTGGCCGCCTTCGTCGCCGAGCCGATCCAGGGCGCCGGCGGCGTGCTGATCCCGCCCGACACCTACTGGCCGGAGATCAGCCGCATCTGCGCCGAGCGCGAGATCCTGCTGGTCGTCGACGAGGTGATCTGCGGCTTCGGGCGCACCGGCAACTGGTTTGGCTCCGATACCTACGGACTGAAGCCGGACCTGATGCCGATCGCCAAGGGGCTGTCGTCCGGCTACCTGCCGATCGGAGGCGTCATGGTCTCCGACCGCGTCTGCGAGCACCTGATCGGCGATGGCGGCGAGTTCTTCCACGGCTTCACCTATTCCGGACATCCGGCCTCCTGCGCCGCGGCGTTGGCGAACCTCAGGATCATGCGCGAGGAGAAGGTCGTCGAGCGCGCGGCAACCGAGGCCGCGCCGCACCTTCAGGCGAAATGGCTCGCCTTCGCCGATCATCCGCTCGTCGGCGAGGCGCGGATGAAGGGCCTGGTCGGCGCACTCGAGCTCGTCCCGCGCAAGCCGAGCCGCCGCGACCGCTTCGCCCCGGTCGGCGATGTCGGCACCATCGCCCGCGACATCTCGTTCAACAATGGCCTGATTATGCGGGCGGTGCGCGACGCGCTGATCATCTCGCCGCCGCTGGTCATCACCCGCGAGGAGATCGACGATCTTGCAAAGCGGGTCGAGAAGACGCTCGACGAGACCCATGCCGAGCTGAAGAGACGGGGTTGGCTGGCCTAGTTCCGTCCGGGAGAGACCGGTGGGCTCATTCTGTCGTCATCCCGTTCCACGTCATCCCGGAATCGACGCAACCGATACCCGGGATCGGAGCGCGATGCCCGTGTGTGCGTGCCCTCCCGATCCCGGGTCTCCGCTTCGCTCCGTCCGGGATGACGGCAATGGAGCGGGCCTTCCTCCGGGCAAAGCGGGCCGGTTGGAAAGGGGCTCGACATGACGGCGCCCTATCCGCCCGACTCCTGGTACACGGCGACCGCCAACCCGCTACCGCCGTTCGCGCCGCTCGACGGTGATATCCATGCCGATGTCGCCATCGTCGGGGGCGGCTATACCGGGCTGTCCGCCGCGCTGCATCTGGCGGAAAGGGGTGCCGATGTCGTCCTTCTCGACGAGAACCGCGTCGGCTGGGGCGCGTCCGGGCGCAACGGCGGCCAGCTTCATTCCGGCCAGCGCCGCGATGTCGAATGGCTCGAGACCACCTTCGGGCGGGAGCAGGCGCATCGTCTCTGGGACATGGCCGAGGAGGCCAAGGCGCTCGTCCATGAGCTGATCGCCCGCCACGCGATCGACTGCGCCTGGCGGCCCGGCCTGTTCCACGCGATCCACAAGCCGCGCTACGTCCCCGGCGAGCAGGCCTATGTGGAGAAACTCGCCGGCGACTACGCCTACCCCGCAATCCGCTGGGTCGACCGTGAGGAACTGGCTGTGGCGCTCGGCACCGATGTCTATCATGGCGGCTGGCGCGACGGCGGGGCGGGGCACCTGCATCCCTTGAACTTCGCGCTCGGCATCGCCCGTGCCGCTGCGGGCGCCGGCGCCCGCATTCATGAAGGCGCGCGGGTGCAGCGGCTCGAAGCCGCCGGGGGCCGCCACGGGCTCGTCACGGCGTCGGGCACCGTCTCGGCCGAGACCGTGATCCTCGCCGGAAACGGCTATCTGGACGGTGTCGACGCCGATCTCGAAGCCCGCGTCATGCCGATCAACAACTATGTGCTGACCACCGAGCCGGTCGGGGCAGGGATGCCGGGCGGCATCCTTCAGGGAGGAGAGGCGGCCTCCGATTCCCGCTTCGTCGTGCATTACTGGCGCCCGACGTCCGACGGCCGGCTGCTGTTCGGTGGGGGAGAGACATATTCCCGGCGATACCCGGCCGATGTCCGCGCCTTCGTGCGCAGATACATGCTCAAGCTTTATCCGCAGCTGGAGACGGCCCGCATCGATCATGCCTGGGGCGGCACGCTGGCGGTGACGGCGAAGCGCCTGCCCTATCTGCGCCGCCACCGGCCTGGCGTCTATGTCGGGGCGGGCTTCTCTGGTCAGGGCGTCGCCATCGCGCCATATGCGGGGCGGATACTGGCGGAGGCGATCCTGGGATCGCCCGGCCGGCTCGACGCCTACGCCGCCATCCCCTGTCCGCCCTTTCCCGGCGGCAAGTGGCTGCGGGCTCCGACGCTGGTCGCGGCGATGACGTGGTTCGCGCTCCGCGACCGGCTGTAGGCCGACCACACGCATCGACGGGACGGGAATCATGGCATCCACCATCACCATCCTCGACGGCGGCATGGGTCGCCAACTCGAGGTGAGTGGCGCTCCCTTCCGCCAGCCGGATTGGTCGGCGCTGGCGCTGATTGAGGCACCGGACACGGTCGGGCGCGCCCACGAGGCGTTCATCGCAGCCGGGGCCGAGGTGATCACCACCAACTCCTACGCGCTCGTTCCGTTTCACATCGGCGAGGCCCGCTTCGCCTCCGAGGGCAGGCGCCTCGCCGACCTCGCCGGGCGCCTCGCCCGCGAGGCGGCGGACGGCTCCGGCCGCGAGGTGCTGGTCGCAGGCTCGCTGCCGCCGCTGTTCGGCTCCTACCGGCCGGACCTGTTCGATCCGGTCCGCGCGCCGGCGCTGCTCGCGGTGCTTGTTGCCGGCCTGTCGCCGCATGTCGACCTCTGGCTCGCGGAGACGCTCGGCTCGATCGACGAGGCGCGGGCCGTCGCCGCGGCGATCACCGGCGACGCCCGTCCGCTGTGGCTGTCGTTCACGCTGCGCGACGATGTCGCCGACCTGCACCATCCGCGGCTGCGGTCTGGAGAGGCAGTCGGCGAGGCAGCCGAGGCGGTGGTCGATCTCGGCGCGGCGGCAATCCTGTTCAACTGCAGCCAGCCGGAGGTCATGGCGGGCGCCATCGAGGCTGCGGAGCGGGCGATCTCGGGCGCGGGTCTGCGC
>JAEYRQ010000306.1 GCA_023435545.1 Pseudomonadota bacterium
CGGGGCTCGCGCCGCGTCTACCGCGCTGCCGCCCTTTCGAAGGGCGTCGAGCCCGGCACGGCTCGCCAGCGGATGCGCCGTGACGACCATCTGTCGCGTCGCGGTGGCCGGCGACGCGGAGCCGCCGGAATAGGTCGCAGGCTCGGGGGCGGCGCGGCTGATCGGGCCGGCAGCGTCCTGCGCGAGCGCGGACGGCAGCAGGGCCGGCACCAGAACTGCCACAATTCCGGCGCCAAGCCGGGAGAGGAAACGGGATAGCATGCGGGCACGGTGCGCCAGCGCCGTCGCCCGGTCAATGGCGGTCGCGGCGAATCCCGACTCGGTATTCTCGGCCGAGTTCGCTAGATTGCCGGCGTCGCGCCGAGTTTGCGGGCTTCTCCGAATGTCGTATCGCGTCCTGCTCGTTCTGCCCTTCCTGCTTGTCTTGGCGGGTTGTGCCGGCGTCATCGACAACGCTCCGATCAACGTGGCGGTGGCCGAACAGCCGACGGCCGCTCAGGAGCAGGACCGCTCGCCACCCATTGACGGCGACACCGCCGTCGCCCTGACCTTCTCTGGCGGAGGAACGCGCGCGGCCGCCTTCGCCCACGGCGCCCTGAAGGCTCTGTCCACGGTTCCGATTCGCGGAGAACAGGGGAAGACACTGCTCGATCAGGTCGCATTCCTGTCAGGCGTCTCCGGCGGCTCGGTGGCGGCCGCCTACTACGCCTATCGCGGCCCCGCGGCGGTGCACGACTTCCGTGAGCGCTTCCTCCTCCAGAACGTCGAGGCGACCCTCAGGACGCGGGTGACGCCGGCGAACCTCGCACGCGCCTTCGAGGGTGGCGTCAACGACCGGACCGGCCTGCCGCGCTGGCTCGACCAGCATCTGTTCGGCGGCGCGACGTTCGGCGATGTCGCCGGCCGCGGCCACGCGATGCTCTGGGTGAACGCCTCCGACATCTACAACCGCAACGTCTTCATCTTCGACGAGCGCACGTTCTCGGTGCTGTGCAGCGACCTGCGTCGCTATCCGCTGTCCGAAGCGGTAGCGGCATCGGCGGCGGTGCCGATCGCGTTTGCGCCGATCCTGATCCGGAACTACGCCAACCGCTGCAGCTGGCAGGAGCCCGCCTGGGTCGCCGACGTTCTGGGATCTCGCGGCGGATCGGCGGTGCTGCGCGCCTATGCCGAGGCGCTCAGGCGTTACCGGGACGTCAAGCTCCTGCCGAACGTCTCGCTGCTCGACGGAGGGATCACCGACAATCTCGGCGTCTACGGTTTGACGGTGGCGCGGGAGACCGCGAGCGCGCCTTACCAGCCGATGCTGCCGCAGTCGGCGGTGCGGCTGCGCAACATGCTGTTCGTGGTGGTCGACGCCGGCCGCGGCCCGGAGGGCGACTGGCCGCAGCGGCCGAGCGGTCCGACTGGCACCGAGATCGCCATGGCGGTCGCCGACACCCTGATCGACGCCAACACGCGCAATACCTTCGATGCTTTCAATGCCGCCATGGAATCGTGGCGGCAGGATCTCATCGCGTACCGCTGCCGCCTGTCGTCGTCGGAGGTCCAGCGCCTTAGGGGAACACTGCGCGGCTGGAGCTGCCGCGACCTCAACTTCCACGTCGTCCGGATCGGCTTCGACGGCGCCGAGCCGGCGCTGAGGACCCGGCTCAACGATATCAAGACCGCCTTCGTGCTGCCCGAGTCCGACGTCGACCTGGTGATCGACGTGGCGGGCAGGCTTCTTGCCTCGGATCCGGAATACCGGCGGTTCCTGTCTCGGCTCAATTGAACCGGGCGTGACGGCGTGCGACACGTCGGCGCCGATCCCGATGTCGCGATCGATCCGAAGGAGATTCCGGTGACGCCAGCAGCCAACACACCGTCCCACGGACATGTGTTCCACCGCGACCTGAAGGCGCGATATCCGGTGGCCGTCGGCGGCGAGGGCGCCTGGATTATCGACCGCGAAGGCAGGCGCTATCTCGACGCCTCCGGCGGGGCGGCGGTCTCCTGCCTCGGCCACGTGCATCCGAAGGTGGTCGCGGCGATTCAGGAGCAGGCGGGCCGGCTCGAATTCGCCCACACCGCCTTCTTCACCAACGAGCCGGCGGAGGAACTGGCCGACTGGCTGGTGGCGCGGGCACCGGAGAGAATCGAACGGGTCTATTTCGTTTCGGGCGGCTCGGAGGCCAACGAGGCGGCGCTGAAGCTTGCTCGGCAGGTGCATGTGGAGCGGGGAGAGCCGACCCGCGTCCACGCCATCGCCCGGCACCAGTCCTATCACGGCAACACGCTCGGCGTATTGGCGCTGGGCGGCAATCCGGCGCGGCGGGCTCTGTACGAGCCGCTGCTCGGCCTGCCGGTGAGCCACATCGAGCCGTGCTACGCCTATCGCCACAAGGGCGAGGGCGAGAGCGACGAGGCCTATGGCCTCAGGGCGGCGCGCGCGCTGGAGGCGGAGATCCTTCGGCTCGGTCCCGAGACGGTCTCGGTCTTCTTCGCGGAGACTGTCGTCGGCGCGACCGCCGGCGCGGTGCCGCCGGCGCCCGGGTACTTCCGTGAGATCAGGCGCATCTGCGACACCTACGGCGTCCTGCTGGTGCTCGACGAGGTGATGTGCGGCATGGGCCGCACCGGCACGCTCTTGGCCTGCGAGCAGGATGGCGTCGTTCCCGACATGATCACCACCGCCAAGGGGCTCGGCGCCGGGCACCAGCCGATTGGGGCGGTCCTGGTGCAGGGAGCGCTCGCAGCGACGATCGAGCAGGCCGGCGGCGTCTTCGCGCACGGACACACCTATATCGGCCATCCGATCGCCTGCGCGGCAGCGCTGGCGACCCAGCGCGTCATCGAGGAGGACGGGCTGCTCGAGCGCGTGCGCGTGTCGGGAGAGGCGTTCCGGCAGGCGCTCGAAGCGCGGTTCGGCCAGCATCCGCATGTCGGCGACATTCGCGGGCGAGGCTATTTCCGCGCGATCGAACTGGTCGCCGATCGGGACACGAAGACGCCTTTCCGGCGCGCCCAGGGCCTTGCCGCGAAGATCAAGTCGCGCGCAATGGCCGAGGGGCTCGTCTGCTATCCAGGCAACGGCACGGCGGACGGGATCGACGGCGACCACGTCCTGCTTGCCCCGCCCTTCATCGTCACCGACGAGGAGATCGCGATGATCGTCGACAGGCTCTCTGTCGCCGTGGACGCGGCGCTGGCGGATATCGCGGCATGAGCGGGACGATCGTGATGGCCGCGCCGAACGGGGCGCGGCGGACGAAGGCCGACCATCCGAACCTGCCGATGAGCCCGGCCGAACTCGCCGCCGAGGCGGTGCTGTGCCGCGATGCCGGCGCCTCGGTCCTGCATCTGCATGTACGCGACGGGGAGGGGGCGCATTCGCTGGATGTCGGGCTCTATCGCGAGGCGCTGGCCGAGGCGCGCGGCGCGGTCGGCGAGAGCCTCGTGCTGCAGGTGACCACCGAGGCGGTGGGCCGCTATTCCCCCGAGGAGCAGATCGCTGTCGTTCGCGCGCTCAAGCCGGAGGCGGTTTCGCTGGCGCTGCGCGAACTGGTTCCGGCTCCCGAGCGCGAGCCTGCCGCGCGCGAGCTGTTCGGATGGATGCGCGACAACCGCGTCTGGGCGCAGGTGATCCTCTATGACCCGGCCGACATCGCCCGCTTTGTCGCGCTGGCCGACACCGGCATGTTCGCCGTTGCCAGGCCGAGCGTGCTGCTGGTGCTCGGCCGCTACACGGTCGGGCAGGTCTCGGACCCGGAGGACCTGACGCCGATGCTGGAGGCGCTCGCCCCGGTCCGCGATGCGGTGTGCTGGTCGGTCTGCGCGTTCGGGGCGAAGGAGAACGCTTGCATGGCGCGCGCCATCGCCGAGGGCGGCCATGCGCGGGTGGGTTTCGAGAACAACTTCTTCCTGCCGGACGGACGCCGCGCCGGGCACACCGCCGATCTGGTGGCGCTGGCCGCGGAGACGGCACGGAACGCAGGGCGGCCGCCGCTATCGGCGGACGCGGTGCGGGCGATGATCGCCGGCTGGTTCTGAGGGTCCTAGGCGCTGCGGCGCAGATCCTTGCCGGCGGCGGCGATGCGTTCCTCGGCGAGGCGGTCGGCAATCTGCTCGGGGGTGACGCCCTC
>JAEYRQ010000313.1 GCA_023435545.1 Pseudomonadota bacterium
CCACTACCGGCCGGGCGATGTCGGCAAGTACCTCGTCGGCATCGGCGGGAAGCGGCTGCTCGACGAGTTCCACCCCGGCGGCCGCGCAGGCGGCGAGCATCGGCTCGATGTCCGCCGTCGACCACCCCTCGTTGGCGTCGACGATCAGGCGGGCGCCGGGTGCCCCCTCGCGCACCGCGGCAATCCGCTCGGCATCGCCGTCGCCGCCGAGCTTGACCTTGAGCAGCGGCCGGTGCGCAGCCTTGCGCGCCGCTTCATGCATCGCCTCTGGCGTGCCGAGGCTCAGGGTGTACGCCGTGATCAGCGGGCGCGGGCGCGCGAGTCCGGCACGCTGCCAAGCAGGTTCCCCGGCGCGCTTCGCCTCAAGGTCCCACAGGGCGCAATCAAGGGCGTTGCGTGCGGCGCCCGCCGGCATCCGCGTAGCGAGTTCCTGGCGCGTCAAGCCGGCGCCGACGGCATCGGCCACGGCGGCGATCGCCTCGCGCACGCCCTCGACCGTCTCGCCGTAGCGGGCATAGGGCACACATTCGCCGCGCCCGGCTATACCGTTCTCGCTGATCGTCGCCACAACGACCACCGCCTCGGTCTTGGTGCCGCGCGAGATCGTGAAGCCTCCGGCGATCGGCCAGCGCTCGACCGCGACCTCCAGCCTGCGTGTCATGTGGCGGGGAACTCCCTGAGCAGGCGCTCGACGATGCCCTCGACGCCGAAGCGGACCGGATCGGTCGCGGGCAGGCCGTACTCCACGGCAGTGTCCTTGCACACCTTGCGGGCCTCGGCCTCATCGAGCTTCTCGGTATTGATGGCAATGCCGACGCAGCGGATGTCGGGATTTGTCAGCTTGCCCATGTAGACGGTCGCCTCGATCACCTCGCGGATGCTCGGCAGCGGGTGCGAAACGTTGCGCATATTGGTTCGCGTCGGCTCGTGGCAGACCACGAAGGCGTCCGGCTGGGCGCCGTGCAGCAGCCCGAGCGTCACGCCGGCGAAGGAGGGATGGAAGAGCGAGCCTTGGCCCTCCACCACGTCCCAGTGATTCGGGTCGGCAGCCGACGTAAGCCATTCGGCTGCGCCCGAGATGAAGTCCGCGACGACGGCATCGACCGAGACGCCGCGGCCGGAGATGAAAATCCCGGTCTGGCCGGTCGCGCGGAAATCGGCGTCCAGTCCACGCGCGCGCATCGCCCTCTCGAGCGCCAGCGCGGTGTATTTCTTGCCGACCGAGCAGTCGGTTCCCACGGTGAGGATGCGGCGTCCCGGCCGGCGCGTGCCCTTGCCGGTGGCGAAGCGCTCGCTCGAGATCCTGACGTCGAACAGCGTGCGGCCGTTCCTCGCCGCGGCCTCGGCGATCGCCGGGACGGAGCCGAGACGCATGTGCAGCCCGCTGGCGACATCCATTCCCGCGTCCAGCGCCTCGACAATGGTGGACACCCAGTGATCCGGCAGCACCCCGCCCGGATTGACGACGCCGACGACCATCGTGCGGGCGCCGGCGGCCGCGGCGGCGCCGACGGACATATCCGGCAATTCGGCGTCGGCCCCGCAGCCCGGGAAGCGCAGCTGCCCGAGACACCACTCGCGGCGCCAGTCGACGATGCCATAAGCGGTCTTGGCCGCGAGATCGTCCGGCACATCGCCAAGGAACAGCAGGTATGGATGCGCGATTTCCATGCTATCAAGGCCTTTCGGAGAGGACGGGATCGCGGTTCCGCCGGCTTGCCGGCGTGATCGCCACGATCCAGGTGGACGCGACGTATTATCGGGCCGCGCCCGCGCCACGCAAGCGGCGCAGCACGGTGAAGCATGGGGTGGAGTGTCTATGGATCAGCGTCCGGCGGTCACCGCCGTGGGGGAAGGCGAGACGCTGAGGCTGGCCGCGAGCGGAGTCTGGACGGTCGCCGAAGCCGAGCGCCTCGACGCGGAACTGCGCCGTTTCGCCACGCCTGCGCCGGGCACGCGCAGGGCCTCGATCGATCTCAGCGGTATCCAGCGGCTCGACACCGCCGGGGCCTGGCTTCTCCATCGCACCGCCAAGGACCTCGCACAACAAGGCGTCGACGTCGTCTATACCGGCATCGGCCCGTCCCGCGAAATCCTCATCGGCGAGGTGGAGAGGTCCGACATGCCGCCGGCGCCGCCGCGACGGGAGGCGCCGGTGCTGAAGCGGCTGGTCAACGATACCGGCGAGGCGGTGATCGAGGCGGGCTCGGACCTCGTCCACATCACCAGCCTGCTCGGCCAGGCCATGACGATCATGCTTGGCTTCCTGGTGCGGCCCTGGCGCCTGCGGCTGACATCGGTGACGTTCCACCTCGAGGCGATGTGCCTCAGGGCCGTGCCGATCGTCGCGCTGATCTGTTTCCTTATCGGCGGCATCATCCTGCAGCAGGGAGCCTATCAGCTGCGCTATTTCGGGGCGGAGGTCCTGTCGATCGACCTTACCGGCATCCTGGTGCTGCGCGAGATCGGCGTTTTGCTCACGGCGATCATGATCGCCGGCCGCTCCGGCAGCGCCATCACCGCCGAGATCGGCTCGATGAAGATGCGCGAGGAGGTGGACGCACTGCGCACCCTCGCGCTCGATCCGGTCGAGGTGCTGATCGTGCCGCGGCTGATCGCGCTGATCATCGCGCTGCCGCTGCTCACCTTCGTCGCCGACATTGCCGCGCTTACCGGTGCGGGTTTGGTGGCCTGGATCTACATCGACATGCCGCCGGCGAGCTTCCTGCCGTATCTGAAGAACTCGGTCGCGGTGAACACCTTCATGGTCGGCTTGATCAAGGCGCCATTCATGGCCATCGTCATCGGCATGATCGCCTGCCTCGAGGGGCTGCAGGTCAAGGGCAGCGCCGAGTCGCTCGGCCGCCAGACAACCTCATCGGTGGTGAAGGCGATCTTCATGGTGATCGTCCTGGACGGGCTGTTCGCGATGTTCTTCGCTGCGATCGACTACTGACGGGCAGGGCATGGCAGACCGGCACGACCAGCAAGAGCCGATCATCCGGGCCCGCGGGCTGACGGTCGGGTTCGGCGAGACCAACATCCTGGAGAACCTCGATCTCGACGTCCATCGCGGCGAAGTCCTGGGCGTCGTCGGCGGTTCGGGCACCGGCAAGTCGGTGCTGCTGCGCACCCTGGTCGGACTTGTTCCGAAGCGGGCAGGAAGGGTGGAGTTCTTCGGCACCGACATCGACGCGGTCCCACTCGCCGAGCGCCGGGCGATCGAACGCCGCTGGGGCATCCTGTTCCAGCAGGGCGCGCTGTTCTCCTCGCTCACGGTCAAGCAGAACATCCAGGTGCCGATGCGCGAGCACCTGCACCTGCCGCAGCGGCTCATGGACGAACTGGCGATGCTGAAGATCGCCATGGTCGGGCTGCAGCCGGACGCGGGTGAGAAGTATCCGTCGGAGTTGTCCGGCGGCATGATCAAGCGCGCTGCGCTCGCCCGGGCGCTGGCGCTCGATCCGGACCTCGTATTCCTCGATGAGCCGACATCCGGACTCGATCCGATCGGCGCGGCGGATTTCGACGACCTGATCTCCAAGCTCCGGGAGACTTTAGGTCTGACGGTTTTCATGGTAACCCACGATCTCGACAGCCTGTTCTCGATCTGTGACCGAATTGCCGCGCTCGGCCAGAAGCGCATCCTGGTCGCCGGCGAACTGAGAACGGTTATGGATTTCCCCGATCCCTGGATACATGAGTATTTCCAGGGAAAGCGCGCCCGGGCCGTAAGGGTACCGGAAGCGGCCGGACAGGACTGAGCTCTGAGTCATGGAAACACGGGCCAGCCCGTTCATCGTCGGACTGTTCACGCTGGCCGTCATCGCCGGCGCGTTCGGCTTCATCTACTGGATCGGGACGTATGGCGATGCCGCCGGCCGGGTGACCTATCGCGTGGTCTTCTCCGATGAGGTGACCGGGTTGAACAAGGGCAGTTCGGTGCTGTTCAACGGCATCAAGGCCGGCGACGTGGTCGATCTGTCGGTGGCCAAGGACGATCCCGCCCAGGTGGTGGCGCTGATCCAGGTCGACCGGCAGTACCCGATCAATGTCGGGACGACCGCACAGCTCCAGTTCCAGGGCATCACCGGCGTCGCCTTCGTCCAGCTCAAGACCGCCCAAGCCGACGCCAAGCCGCTCAGGGAAGCCTGGGGCGATTCCGACGATCCGCCGATCATCTACGCCCAGAAGTCGACCTTCCAGGACCTGCTGGAGGGCGCGCAGTCGCTGATGACGAAGATCGACACCATCGCGGACCGGGTCGACAACCTCATCGCCGACAACGCCACTTCGGTCACCAATACGATCCACAACATCGAGACGTTCTCCGGCGCGCTGGCCGAGAAC
>JAEYRQ010000550.1 GCA_023435545.1 Pseudomonadota bacterium
GCGGCCCGCTGGGCTTCGACGGTTTGCGGCGGCGGCTGGAGGCGGCTCATCCCTCGCCTCCGCCCAGCGTGCCCCACTCCGCCCAGCGGGACAGATGATCGTAGTCGTTGAAGGCCGAGGTGAACTGTGCGCGCGGCTTGACGCGATAGGCCTGGCTGGGATCCGCGAAGCGGGTCAGCAGCCCGACCAGCCTGGTCAGCGTTTCCTCGGCGAAGGCAGCGACGGACGTGTCCTCGGGATAGATCGGCCTGATCTGGCCGGCGACGCGTCCCCCCTTCAGTTCGACATAGCGCAGTTCGGCAGCCAGGCGGTCTGGTTCCAGCCCGTCGAAGCCGCCACGCGCGGCAATGGCTGCCTCCAGCGGAAGCTGCGGGCTGAGGCCGGAGAGAACCTGGTCCTTGCTGGGCGCAGCGCCGGTCTTGTAGTCGACGATCCTCAGGGTCCCGTCGTCGCAGATGTCGATACGGTCGGCGCGGCCGGAGAGCCTGACGATACGGCCGACGATATCGAGGTCGAGCGCGCCACCCGTTTCGACGATGCGGCGGAGCGTCCCCTGCCGATCATCCGCGTCGAAGCGCACGAACCAGTCGGCGACACGAAGGAAGCGGGGCCACCAGATCGCCCGCACCTCCGGGAAGTCGTCCAGGTCACGGAACAGCTGCCGGCCGATGCCGATCAGGTCCGGCACCTCGCCGGCGTCGGCACGGCGAACATACTCGGCGAGCGCCCCATGCAGGATCTCGCCACGAGTTGCGGCATCGGGTGCCTCGTCAAGGTCGGGCAGTGGCTGGAGGCCGAGGATGTGGCGCGCATAGATCGAATAGGGATCGCGGATCAGCGTTTCGACCTCGGTGATCCGGATGCGCGTCGGGCGCAGATCCACGGGCGGGCATGGCGCCGGCTCGGCGGCCGGGCGCGGCGCTGTGTCCGCCAGATCGATCCGGCGCGCGTAGTCGGCAAGCCTCGCGCCCGACGCTGCCATCCGCGCGTAGCGGTCCGCGCCGACAACCGCCGCCAGGCGTCTGAGCCAGCGCGAGGCGACCGCGGGGGCACCGCCGATCTTCATCGCGCGGGCGAGCAGCACCTGCGGCGCGCACATCGCCTGCGCCACGTCGTGGGCTGCGAGACCGATGAAGCGCTCGGGCGCCTCCAGTCCCACCATCGCGCGCATCGGGCGGTTCAGGAAGGCGTCGGTGCGGGTATCGGCCGGCCACACGCCCTCGTCGAGCCCACCGAGCACGATCAGGTCGGCAGACAGCAGGCGCGCCTCCAGAGGACCTAGAATCGACAGGCGCGGGTGGCCCCCGCGGGTGGGCCGCACGGCCTGTCCGGACATCAGCGCGGCCAGCAGGGCGGGATATTCCTCGAGAGTGACATTGGGGCCATCGGCCGCAGCCTCGAGGAACTCTTCCAGGAAGACGCCGAGCGCCCTGGCGTCCTCGCCGGCGAGAAGCGATCCGCCGTCGCCCGCCGCGACCCGCACGAGCGCCTCGACATGGCCGGCGGCAATCTCGGCCAGTGGCGTCGGCGGGGCATCGCAGGAGCGCTCCAGCGGTTCCAGCGTCTCGGCGATCCGGTGCGCCAAATCGAGCGCGGCTTCCCGGTCCCCGGCGTCGAGACGCCGGACCGCCTGATGGACGAAGCGTTCGCTGCGGTCCCCAAGTCGGTCGGCCGCAACCCGTGTGAGGCCCTCGCTTCCCGGTGCCGGCCGCGGACCACGCAGGACGGCGAGCTCGATCAGACGGGCGGCACGCCGCGCGGCCGCCGCGTCAAGACCGAAACCGGCAAGGGGATGTTGCATCAGCGCCACGAGCGCCACCGGCTCGAGTCGGCGTGCTACCGTCTCCGCGATCTGGCGGAACAGGCCACCGGCCGGTGTTTCGGCGAGCGGTACACCGGCGGAATCGTCAACGACGATCTGCCAGCGGGCGAGTTCGGCCGAGACCCGCCGGGCGAGGCCGCGGTCCGGCGTAACCAGCGCTGCGGTGCGATCCGGCGACTCGACCGCTTCGCGCAGCGCGATCGCGATGGCCAGCGCTTCCTCCGCCTCGTCGGCCGCCTCTAGCACGTCGATCCCGGATACCGCCTCGTCGAGGAGGCCGGGGCCGAGCCGTTGGTCCAGTCCGGCCCACCGCTCGGTGGTGCCGGCCGGCCGGAACACCTCGCCGATCACCCTGTCGCGGGCGGGGCGGGGAGAGGGCGCCAACGGCTCCACAGATGTCCGGATCGCGCCAACGCGCCAGAGCAGCCGCTTCAGGCCGTATTGCGGGTGGCCAGGATGTGGTGTGTCGACGTGGTCGATAGCAGTCCAGGCCTCCTCATCGAGCTCGCTGTCGAGACCCGGCAGCACGACGGCGCCATACGGCAGGCGAGCGATGGCCCCGAGCAGGCCGGCCGTAGCCGGGATGGTGCCGGTCGAGCCGGCGGCGATGACCGGTCCCTCAGGCGGGGCTGCGGAAAGGCGCGCGGTTTCGGCGCGCAGGAGTGCCGTGCGCCGTGCGGCCGGATCACTCGCGCCCCGTTCGCCGATGAGGCGCGGCCATTCGTCGGTGACGATCCGCAGAAAGCCCACGGTCAGCGCCCAGTAGGCGGCATGGTCCTCCGGTACGAGGCCCGAAAGGGCCGAGAAGGCGATG
>JAEYRQ010000546.1 GCA_023435545.1 Pseudomonadota bacterium
CCGCGTCCTGCGCGAGATTCATCTGCCGCTGCTCAGGCCGGCGGTGACGACGGCGGCGCTGCTGGTCTTCGTCGATTCGATGAAGGAACTGCCGGCGACCATCCTGCTGAGGCCGTTCAACTTCGAAACGCTCGCGACCCACGTCTACACCTACGCGTCGATGGAAATGGTCGAGCAAGGTGCACTCGCTGCACTCACCATCGTCGCAGCCGGGCTCGTCCCCGTGGCGCTGCTCGCCCGCACCTCGCGGCAGCCAAGGCGCGTCTCCGGCCCGGTCGTGCGGGGCACGCTGCCGTCGGTGTAGCGGCTCGTGCCGCACCGCGCCTTGCCCGCGTGCCGCGACTCGCGACAATAGGCGGCAAGGTGGGCCGGCAACCGTCCGGCGCCGCAGTCACGGGGGACCCCTCGGGGGAGAGGATGCGCGAGAAGGAACTTCGCCTCGCGCTGGTGCTGTACGGCGGCGTCTCGCTCGCCGTCTACATGTTCGGCGTGTGCCACGAGGTCAGCAAGCTCGTCCGCGCCTCCAAGCTGTTCCATGGCACGGCGCGTCCGGATCGCGGACGGCCTCCGGGACCGGCAGCGCTGCCCGAGGGGGCGGACACCGAAGCGATCTATTTCGACCTGATCCACCGTCTTGCCGCGGACACCGAGATCAGGGTGATCGTCGACGTCATCGCCGGTGCCTCGGCCGGCGGCATCAGCGGCGTCTTCCTCGCCCGCGCGCTCGCCCACGACCTGCCGCTGGCGCCGCTGCGCGACATGTGGCTGGACAAGGCCGATGTGACGCAACTCATCGAGGAGGATGCACTTGCCGGGCGCTGGAGCAAGCGGTTCCTGACGCCGTTCATCGGGCGGATCCTGAAGATGGACCCGGCTCTCGCCGAAGATCCCGAGACCCGCGCCAAGCTCGATCTGTTCGTGCGGTCGCGCTGGTTCCAGCCGCCCTTCTCCGGTCCGCGCTTCTCCGGCTGGATGCTCGAAGCGGCCGAGGCGATGGGTGCGCCGCAGCCCGGTGCCTCGCTGCTGCCCGACGATCACGCCCTCGACCTGTTCGTCTCGGTAACCGACTACCACGGCCATCCGCGCACCATTCCGCTCGACGATCCGCCGTTCGCCGTCGAGCTCGAGCACCAGCTGACCCTGCCCTTCCGCTATCTTCGCCACGGCGGGGGCGATGCCGACACCGAATTCGACGCCCAGGCGCTGCCGGGCCTGGTCTTCGCCGCCCGCGCCACGTCGTCCTTTCCCGGCGCCTTTCCCGCGGCAACGCTGCAGGAGATCGAGGCGGTCGTCGCGTCCCGTGGGACGGCATGGCCGGGCCGCGAGAGATTCATCCGCGACAAGCTCGGCGTCGTGCTCAGGGACGGGCGTGATCCGCTGACGACGCCCTTCGTCGACGGCGCGGTCGTCACCAACAAACCGTTCGCGGCGGCGGTCTCGGCACTCATGGGCAGGCCCGCCAACCGCGAGGTCGTGCGCCGCATCGTCTTCGTCGACCCCAACCCGGACGTGGAGCTTGCAGAGGATGAGCCGCTGCCGGGGTTCTTCCGCGCGATCTTCACCTCGCTGGCCCAGATCCCGCGCAACGAGCCGATCCATCACGAGCTCGAGCGACTCGCGACCCTCAACAGCCAGATCTCGGTGGTCTCCGACGTCGTCGAGGCCGCGCGCCCACGCATCCGCTCCCTCGTCGAGCGGATCCTCGAGGCCGAGGACGAGACTGCTCCGCAGGCGCGGACCTTCGCCGCCTGGCGCGACGCAGCCAATGAGGCGGCCGCGATGGAGGCGGGCTTCGCCTTCGAGAGCTATCTGCGGCTGAAGATCCTGACCGTCGCCCGGCGGTTGCGCGAGATCGTCGAGACCATGGCCGACGCCAGTCTCGCCGGGCTCGGCCAGAAGATCGCCCGGCCACTGCTCGAGTCGCCGCGAGAGGCGGAGGGCCGCGTCTCGGCCGAGGCCATCGCCTTCCTGCGCGCCTTCGACGTCGACTTCCGCATACGGCGGCTGCGCTTCGTCATCCGCCATCTCAACGACCTCTACCATGCCGACCGACCCGAATCGCGCCTCGAGCCGCTGGACGAGCCGAGGCTGGACGAGCTCAAGGCCGAGCTCTACGCGCTACTCGATTCGATCAGGCGGCGTCTGCGCACCCCGCCGGAGGAAGCCGGTTTGGTCGATGCGCTCCGCCTGCTCGCCGATCCGGAAGCGGCCACAGGCGAGCGGACGGGCGCCGCCGAACGCTTCGGGACCCATCTGGCGCTGAAGGAGGACGACGACCGGCTCGACGAGATCTTTTCGGTGCTGGTGCTCAACAACCTGCCGTTTTGGGCCCGGCACGAACTGATCGTCGCCTATATCGGCTTCCCGTTCTTCGATGTGCTGACCCTGCCGATGACCCAGTGGCAGGACCTCGACGAACTCGACATCATCCGCGTCTTTCGGATCAGCCCGTCCGATGCGCGGGCGATTCGTGCCGGCACGGCGATGGACAAGCTGAAGGGTGTGCGGCTGCGCCGCTTTGGCGCCTTCTTCAACCGCGCCTGGCGCGAGAACGACTACCTGTGGGGCCGCCTGGTGGCCGCCGACCGCCTGGTCGACATCGTCATGACGGCAGCCGGCGAGGCAAGCGGGACCATCGACCCGCTGTCAGTCAAGAAGGCGTTGTTCGAGGCCATCCTGAATGCAGAGGCGCCGCACCTGACCGCCGATCCCGGCCTTGTGCCGGGCCTGATGGAGGAAGTGGCGAATATCAAGGCGCCGGGATTCGGGGTTTGAATTCGCGGCGTGCGCGGGGTTCCTCCTGAACGGACCGAGCCTCCGACGCCCTACCCCTTCAGCGCCTCGATGTCCCGGAAGTGCTCCAGCGCCTCCGGGTTCGCCAACGCCTCCTTGTTCTTCACCTCGCGGCCGTGCACCACGTCGCGCACGGCCAGTTAGGTGATCTTGCCTGACTTGGTTCGCGGGATGTCGGGCACGGGAACGATGCGGGCCGGGACGTGGCGGGGGCTCGCCCCCTCGCGGATCTGCTTCCTGATGCGGGCGACGAGTGCCTCGTCGAAATTGACCCCGTCCGCGAGCCGCACGAACAGCACGACGCGCACGTCGTCGTCCCAAGCCTGGCCGATGGCGAGTGCCTCCAGGATTTCGGGCAGCTGCTCGACCTGGGCATAGATCTCCGCCGTGCCGATCCTGACCCCGCCGGGATTGAGCGTCGCATCCGAGCGGCCGTGGATGATCATGCCACCATGCTCGGTCCATTCGGCGAAATCGCCATGGCACCAGATGTTGTCGAAGCGTTCGAAGTAGGCCGACCGGTACTTGGATTGGTCGGGATCGTTCCAGAACTGCACCGGCATCGAGGGGAACGGCTTCGTGCAGACCAGCTCGCCCTTCACCCCAGCCGGGCAGGAGCGCCCATCGTCGTCCCACACGTCGACAGCCATGCCGAGACCCGGGCCCTGGATCTCTCCCCGCCAGACCGGCGACAGCGGATTGCCGATGACGAAGCAGGAGACGATGTCTGTTCCCCCGGAAACCGAGGCGAGATGCAGGTCCGGCTTGATCGCCTCGTAGACGTAGTCGAAGCTCTCGGCCGCAAGCGGCGAACCGGTCGAGGCCATCAGCCGCACCGTGGACAGGTCGTGCGTGTCGCGCGGCCTGAGGCCCGCCTTCTTTACCGCGTCGATGAACTTCGCCGACGTGCCGAACAGCGTCATTCGTTCCTCGGCGGCATAGTCGAAGATGACGTTGCCGTCCGGATGGAACGGCGAGCCGTCGTAGAGCAGCAGGGTCGCCCCGGACCCAAGGCCCGACACCAGCCAGTTCCACATCATCCAGCCGAGCGTGGTGAAGTAGAACACCCTGTCGCCAGGCCGGATGTCGCATTGCAGCTGGTGCTCCTTGAGATGCTGGAGCAGGGTGCCGCCCGCCGAATGCACAATGCATTTCGGAACGCCCGTGGTGCCGCTCGAGAACAGGATGTACAGCGGATGGGCAAACGGCAGACGGGTGAAGCCGACCGGCTTCGCCGCATAGGGCGCGATCGTCGCGGCCAGCGTCGCCGCCTTGGCGACCTTGGCCGCCGCGGCCTCGGCCGTATCCAGATACGGCACCACGATCACTGCGGCGAGCGTCGAAAGCTGGCTGGTAACCGACGCCAGCTTGTCCGAAATGTCGATGCGCTTGCCGGCATACCAGTAGCCGTCACAGGCGAACAGCAGCTTCGGCTCGATCTGGCCGAAGCGGTCGAGGATGCCGCGCTCGCCGAAGTCGGGTGAGCAGGACGACCAGATCGCCCCGAGCGAGGCGGCCGCCAGCATCGCCGCGATCGCCTCGGGCATGTTCGGCATGATCGCCGCCACCCGGTCGCCGACGCCGACGCCGTGGTCCGCAAAGGCCTGCTGCAGACGCGAAACCAGCGCGTTGAGCTCGGCCCAGCTCATCGTCCGGCGCACCTTGTCCTCGCCGCGGAAGATCAGCGCGTCGGCCTCGTCCGCCCGGCGCAGCAGGTTCTCCGCGAAGTTCAGCCTGGCATCCGGAAAGAACCGTGCGCCCGGCATCCTGTCCGCGTCCGCGACTATGCGTTCGCCCTTGTCGCCTACGACGCCACAGAAATCCCAGACCGCCGACCAGAACGTCGCCGGCTCGTCCACCGAAAACCTGTGGAGTGCCCGGTAGCCTCCATCCCGCAGCAGCCCGTCGGCGTCGACAAGCTCCCGGAAACGCGACATGTTGGCATCTGCAACAGCCTGAGGAGACGGAGTCCACAGCGGCGTTTCGGACATGGGTCCTCCTGACGATAAGGGCGGGCGGGGCATTGCGATCGTGCAGCTTATTGCCACAGTGGACCGGCCGTCGCCAGCCTGGCTGCCACATCGGCAACGGCCTTGGGCTCCCTGCTGGCGACCTGTATGGTGCCCCCATTCGATCGGGGGGCGATCAAAATTGACACGGCGGAACTCGCTGGAATGAAACGGCTGGCCTATGTCTTTGCTGCGGGCCTTGTGGGATTCGCGCTGGTGGCCGCCGTCGCACGCGCGGCGGTCTCAACCGACGCCGTCCGCCACGCCGCGATCCGTCACATCGAGGCTCTGACGGGTCTCGAGACTGAGGTTCACGCCGAGACCCGTCTGTCGGTCTTCCCCCGACTCGGATTCAGCATCGGGAATATCGAGCTCGAGCGCTCGGCGGGCCGCCGAAAGAACGTGGTCGCTGTCATCGAAGCGGTCAGAGGCGACATCGCGTTCCTGCCGCTGCTCACCGGCCAGGTGGTGGTTGATGAACTCGTGCTGGTCCGGCCACGAGTGTTCCTGGGCGTGGATGGCCGAGGCGAGCCTGACTGGGTCCCCGAAGGCGGCGCGCTCGGAGACCTGTGGGCCGGGCGCAAGCTCGCCCCGGAGATGGAAGCCGCGAGACTCGGCGACATCCGGATCGAGGACGGCGCAATCGAGCATATCGACGAACGCAGCGGCAGGACGATACAGGCCACTGCCGTCAACGGCATGGTGGCGTGGCCGGTGCTGAGCGGACCGCTCAAGGCGGCTGCGTCGCTGGTCTGGAACGGGGAGATAGTCTCGCTCGCCCTGGAAGCTGCCGCACCGCTCGACTTCCTCGCCGGCGGCTCGACCCGCATCCGCCTCGCAGTCGAGTCGGGACTGTTACGAGCCGGCTTCGACGGCCGGGCCGACGCGGCCATGGAACCGGATTTCGAAGGCTCGGTCGCGCTGTCCACCTCCTCGGTGCGGTCGTCACTGCGCTGGCTCGACCTTGCCGGCGGCGATGTCCCCCTTCCGGGCGACCTGTCGGCCACCGGCAAGCTCCGGCTGGTCGGGCGGGCTGCATCCCTGTCGGAACTCGCGCTCAGCCTCGATGGCAGTCAGGCGGAAGGGGGGATGCGGCTGGTTCTGGGCGAAGACGGCCATCCCGATCTACAGGGCACGCTCGCCTTCGACGTGCTCGACCTCGACCGCTACCGCGCGGCGACCCCGCCGACCGCTTCACCCGGTTCTCCGGACTGGCTTGACCGACCGATTGTGATTGGAGAGCTGGACCGGCTTTCGGCCGACATCCGCCTCTCGGCCCGCAGCATCCGGCTCGGCGCGATCGACTTCGGCGACGTGGCGGGCACTGTCTCGATCCGTGGCGGCGCCCTCAACATTGGCATAGGCGAGGCGGCGTTGTTCGGTGGCAGGGGGTTGGGCTCGCTGACCATGGCAACGGTGCCCGAAGGAGCCTCCTTCAAGCTGTCGGTGAAGCTCGAACGCACGGAGGTGTCGCAGCTTCTCGGCCAGACAATCGGGATCGATCGGATTGGTGGCGTGGGCAATCTGACCGCCAGCCTCAGCGGATCGGGCGCCACCGCCTCGCAGATCATTTCCGGGCTGTCGGGCGAGGGCCGTGTCGCAATCACCGGGGGAGCGCTGGCCGGCGTCGACGTGGCGAGCCTCGCCGAGACGCTGCGGACGGGCAAGGTGGAGGGCTGGCCGACCAACGCCGCAGCCAATACCCGCTTCGAGTCGCTTGGAGCGACTTTCCGTGTTGTGCAAGGGATTGCCTCAACCGGGA
Source organism: Pseudomonadota bacterium (assembly GCA_023435545.1). Taxonomy (GTDB): domain Bacteria; phylum Pseudomonadota; class Alphaproteobacteria; order Rhizobiales; family Tepidamorphaceae; genus Tepidamorphus. The sequence continues at coordinate 6,565 of JAEYRQ010000546.1, forward strand.
ACTTCAGCCTCGTCGGGCCTGGCCTCGACGTTGCCGCCGAAGGGGAGGTTCGCCTGCTGCCCTCTTCGATCGCCGGCCATGGCGTGGCGGATCTGGGCGACGCGGACTCCGAGGCGCGTCTGTCGGTCCCCTTCGTGATCGAGGGGCCCATCGCCCGGCCGAGCATCTATCCTGATCCACTCTGGCTTCTGGAGCGGGCCTCGGTGAGCGAGGACGTGCTCTACGGTTTCAAGCGCGACCTCGAGCAGAAATCGCCGGAGCTTGTCGTGCAGGAAATCCTGGGCCACGCTCTCGACCGGGGTCCGGCGCCGCAGGTTCCGCAGCCTGCCGCCAACACTCCGCAGCAATAGGTGTTTCTCGCCTAGCGTCGCCGAGCTGCGCCCGGCTGGCCGCTTCGCCCCATCGCTGCGGCTCGTGTATTCTCCGGGACATGATTCGCCCCCCGGCGGCTGCCGGGTGGCCGTGACGGGGACATCCGCATGGCGGCGCTGCGCCTTCCCGACATCATTGTCCTTGCCGACCTGGCGTGCCGGCCCCTGCGCTCCTGCCGCGTGCTCCTGCTGGCCTTCGCCGCCACCGCCGCGTTGCCGGCGTCCGCCGCTGACTGGGGCCTCACTGTCTTCCTGATGTCGGAGCGCGCCGGCGGCAGTTCGCCGGAGTCGTCGTACTCGCCGGGCGACCGCGCCCGCACGCGACTCGCGGTGGAGAACCGCGGCGAGGCGGCGCTCTCCGACGTTCGCGTCGAGATCGAGCTGCTCGGCGCCGAGCCGGTTCTGTCGGCGATGCGTGAGGCCGCCGACTGGACGGCGGACGGCAACCGCGTGCGAACGACCATCGGGACCCTCGCGCCCGGGCAGAGCCTGGAGTTCCCGATCATCGTCGAGCTCGCAGACGGCACGGAGCGCGGAGCCCGCGGCGCCGGCGGCGAGGCGCGCATCCGCGTCGCGGTCCCCGCCTCGGGCGAGACCGTTGTGACGGAGGCGCGCTGGCCGGTCGCGAGCTGCGCCGACGCCTATCATGAGGCCCTCCGGCTGATCCGCCTGTCCCAGTTCGCCGACCTTCGCGCGGCCGTCCAGGCGTCGCGAATTGCCGATGGCGAGCTTCCCGGCCGGGTTGTCTTCGCGCAGGCGCCCGCCGGAGCATCGGCGGCAGCGAAGTTCGCCGACCAGATTGCCCGTGCCCGCGGCGTCGACGGCTTCTTCGCCACCGAGGACGCCAAGTGGGTGTCTGGCCGCGTCGTGCGGGACATGGACGCCTATCTCGGCCAGGAACTCTATCCAGGCCTGTGCACCGGCGTCGCGCAGTGGACGGCGGTGATGGAGACCCAGGTGGACCGGTTCGCCAAGCGCGCGGCCCAGACCCGCGCACTGCTTGCCGAGATCGCGCCGGCGGCCGTCGAATTCGCCGCCGCAGCGGCGGGTGGCGAGCTTGGGGGCGAGGGCAGCGGTCCTGGCGGCCATGACGCTGCCGTCCTCGCCGTCGAATTGCTGTCTTCGGTCGGAGGCGAGACGGAGGAGCTGACCGGCGTCGGGATCTTCACCGCGGCGCAGGACTGGATCGCGTCCGGTCGGCACGGCCAGAGCGACGCGCGACGCCGGGAACTCGAGACCGCCTTCGCCATGCTGGAGAGGCAGTGGTATCTGGAGCTGGCGCTCAGCCGGGCAGAAGGAGTAGCCGGCGGCTTCGCCGGCACGCTCGACGCGGTCCGCGCCGCACACCGCGAGAAATGCACCTGCGGGAATTGAGGCTCCGAACTCCTATCGTTTACCTTTTCGGTTAAGGAGTTCTTCAGGATTTGCCGGTCGCGAGCCGCAGCAAGGGCGCAAAACCCCGCACCCTGCGGTAGGTTTCCAGAGGCCGGCCGCGCTCGCGCGGCGGCATGCAAGCTCCGGAAATCGCCGTCATGACCGACGTCACCCGACACGTTCCGACCCATACGGCCGCAGGCTTCGGTCGCCGCACGGGCATCGCCGACCTCGTCGCAGACAGGGGAGCCCTGCTTCTGCTGGCCGCGCTGGCAATGGCCGCGCTGCTGGTGGCCGGCCTGGCGATGCAGGCGCTCGGCGAGCCGGGCGGCACCAATTCCTACGCGGCGCTGGCCAACGCGTTCCTGAACGGCCGGCTCCACGTACATGCCTGCATGGACGTCGTCTGCGCCTTCAATCACGCCCGCGACTGGGTGATCTTCCCGCCGTTTCCCGCCGTCGTCGCGATGCCGTTCGTCGCCCTGTTCGGCACCGGCTTCTCCGGCTTCATCCCGCTGGCAACGCTCGCCTCCGGCATTTCGCTCGTCTTCTGGTGGCGCATCTTCGACCGGCTCTCGGTCGATCGCTGGACGGCGGTCTGGCTGGTGCTGGCGATCGGATTCGCCACGCCGCTCTATTTCGTGACGATCCGCGGCGACGGCGTCTGGTTCTTCGCCCAGTCGATCGCCTTCCTGCTGGTCGCGGTCGCAATCCACGAGGCGGTCAGAGGCGGCAGCCTGCTTCTGGCGGGGACATGCATCGGCCTGGCGTTCCTGACCCGGCAGTTCACCATCCTCTATTTGCCGTTTCTGTTCGCGCTGGCGCTGCGCCCCGGCGAGCCGCTGATCTCGCTGAAGTGGCCGCACTGGCGCAGGGCGCTGGCGCTCGGCCTGCCGGTGGTCGCGGCTGTGATCGTCTACCTCGTCTACAATCAGGTCCGGTTCGGCAATCCCCTCGACACAGGCTATGGTTATATCGCGCCGCCGCCCGCGGGCGAGGAGAACATGATCTCCGACCGCATCCGCGACCACGGCCTGTTCTCGGGCGCCTACCTCCTGTTCAACGCGCTATACCTCTTCGTGCAGGGTTTCCATGCCGAGTTCGGCGGCCCTTTTCTCACGGACCTCTCCGGCCTCGACCCCTCGGGCACCTCGATCCTCGCCGCGAGCCCATTTGTCCTGCTGGCGTTCTTCGCGCCGATGCGCCGGCCGGTGGTGATCGGCCTGATCGTGATCGCGGCGATGATCGCGCCGATGCTGTTCTACCACTCCAACGGCTTCAGCCAGTACAACGTCCAGCGCTACACGCTCGACTGGCTGCCGATCCTGTTCGTCATGCTGGCGCTGGCGGTGAAACCCGGCCTGAGGCCGGCGCTGCAGGTGCTGGTCACCTACGCCATCGGCCTCAACGTGGTCACCATGGCGCTCCTGGCGATGACGCACACGGCCGGATAGGCAAGGCCTTCCTTCGTCGAGCTCAACGCTCGCCGGCGCGCCGCTGGGCCTTGGTGACGATCCAGGAAAAATCGTAGGGCGACGAGCCGTGGCAGCCGATGCAGCTGCCGGTGCCGAACACCAGTTCGTCGCTGGTCGACACCGAGCGCGGCTGCCGATTCGCGGGCATATTGCCCGCCTGCGCGAAGGTCTCCATTACCGAGTTGGCGAGATAAGCCTTCAGTGGCACGCCACCGGAGGTGTTGATCACCGCGCCGGGGAAGGCCGCGCCGGCCTCAGGCGGGTCCTGCGGCAGGGTCGGCCACTGCACGCCGATCATCTCGTAGTAGGCGAGCTTCGACCCCTGCGCCGCCAGAGCTTCCTGCATCTGCCGGTTCAGCGCCGCCGTCTCGGGCGGGATCGGCACCAGCCGCTGCACCTGGGTGCGCCTCAAGCCATCCGGCCCCGGCTCCGTCGGCACGTTGACCGGGCACCATTCGCAGTCGGGATCGTTGAAGCTCGGCGTCAGGCGCCGAGTGGTGCCGTCCTCGGTCGTGATCGAGGTCAGCCGGTCGGTGGCGAGGTTGTCGACATGTTCGAATGTCGACCAGATCCACTGCGGCGAGGTCTCGGTCTTCTGGGCAATATGGAAGCCTACGAGGCCGGCCGTCACCGCCTTCCACGCCAGCTTGCCCGGACCGCTGACGACATAGGCCGGCTGGGTCAGGTAGCGGCTGAAATCGTCCGTCGAGGGATCGAGGATCCGCCAGGCGAGCTTGATCTCGATCGCGCCCGGGACATTCCCCTCGAAACGGCCGGCCGGGAAGGTGAGCGCACCCTCCTTCGCCACGTAGTCCGCGATACCGCCCGCTTCGTACAGGCGGTTTTCCACGATGAAGTCGTATTCGACCTTGTTGATCAGGCTCTCGTAGTGCACCGCCGCGCCGTTCTGGTCGAACACTGCGAAGGAGAAGGCCTGGTCGACCTCGTCGGCAACGTTGACCTTGCCGATCGAGCTCAGATTGTGCAGCACCCGCGCGTTGCCGCTGTCGACGGCAGGATAGGCAGTGGGGCCGGCCTGCGACGGCAGCACCTCCTGCACCGCGTCGGCGAGCGGCAGCGACCGGCCGTCCGAGTCCCACGGATCGGGGTCGGCGCCACCCGGCTTGAACACCTGGTAAGTCTCGATCCAGCGGGTCCAGGCCGGATCGCCGTCATCGCCAAGGGCGGGTAGCGCAGCACCTCCCGCGTCCACCGGCCAATTCATGGCGACGAAGGCTTGCCACTGCTGGCGCTCGAACAGCCGGTGCGCTAGCAGCAGGTCGCCGCGCTCCATCAGGCTGTCGCGGATCGCCGGATCGACATCGGCAGGAATCACCGGCGTCAATTCCACCGCCGCGTTCGGTTCGAAGGCCGGTCCCTGCGCGAGCGCCGCGCCCAGCAGGACGGCACCGGCGGAGACGGCGACCGCAGCCGCGAGGACCCTGCGCCGGCCGACGTGAAGCCCACCCGCCTCATCCCCCGCAGAGCCATCCTGGAAGCCGCGTGAGCGGCTATCCGGGATCCGGACGCTTCCACGCTCGGATGCGTTCCGATCCCGGCTCGCCCGGCCTGGCGGCCGCGCGTCCGGGATGACGCCGGATGGAGGATCGGACTTGTTCATCGCTGTCCCAGGTCCGCGAGGATCTGGTCGGCGGCCCTGAGCGCGTTGGCGGCGACCGTCAGTGTCGGCGCGTTGACCGGGGCGGTCAGATGCGCGCCGGTGCCGAGGATGTAGAGGTTGGGATGATCGTGTGACCTCAGCACCGGGTCGACGACCGAGGTGCGCGCATCGGTGCCCATCCGGGTGGTGCCGCCGATGATGGCGCTGGAGAGATAGGGCGTGTTAGTCTTCACCTCGCTCGCCTGAAGCGCCTCGAACACTTTCATGGTCCCATCGACCGCGTAGGCGAGCCCAGCCTTCGTGTACTCATCCACGGTGAAGCTCACCCGTGGCCGGGGGATGCCGGCGCTGTCCGGCTTGTCCTCGTCAAGGTCCACCCGGTTCTCCCAGACCGGCAGCGTCTCGGCGGAGGAATTGAGCCGCAGGTGCCGCGCCATCTGCTCGCGCAGCGCCGAGATCATCCTGTGCCCGCGATAGCCCTGCTTCGCCAGATCGCCGGCGAGGTGGACCGCATCCTCGTTGCCTGACCAGCCGTCGTTCATGAACGACGTGCCGACCGCGGCGCGCTCGCGGCGGAACTCGCCGTCGCGGTATTCGATGATGCCCGACGTCTGCTGCGGGCCGCGATAGGGATAGACCGGATCCTTCGTCAGCCCCCAGACGTCCTGGTTGAGCTGACTGAGCAGATAGCGGCCCACCGCGCCGGAGGAATTGGCGACGCCGTCGGGGGCGTGCTCCTGCTTCGAGTTGAGGAGCAGGCGCGGTGTCTCGATGGCATGGCAGGCGACGATGTAGGTCTGCCCGGTCGCCATCGCCGTGCTGCCGTCCGGACGGCGGAAGCGGATGCCGGTGACCTTGCGGTCGGCATCGAGCTCGATCCGGGTCGCCAGCGCCTCGGTGACGATCTTGGCCCCCAGCGCCTCGGCCTTCAGCGTATGGACCGAGCCGTCATACTTCGCCTGGATCGGGCAGATCGGCACGCAGGTGTTGTTGCCGCAGCAGGGCGGCCGGCCGTCGAAGGGCACCGAATTGCGGGCATGCGAGAAGATCGCCGATTTGAGCCCCACCTTGGCGAGGCCGACATCGACCTGCCGGTCCATGTAGCTCGACGGGATCGGCGGCTGCGGATAGGGGACGCGGCGCGGCGAGCCCCAGTCGTAGTTCGGATCGCCGGCGACCCCCCACATCCGCTCGACCTCCTCGTAGAATGGCACCAGGTCCTCGTAGGAGATCGGCCAGTCCTCGGCCACGCCGTACATCGAGCGCATGCGGAAGTCTGCGGGGCGGAGACGATCGGCGAACCCGGTCCAGTGCCAGGTGGTGCCGCCGAGGATGCGGGTGTAGGAGCCGACGAATTGATCCGGCCCCGCCTGGACGTAGAAGTCGTTCTCCTTGCCGTCGACAGGGTGCGGCGCGTAGGGCACCGACGGATAGGGAGCGTTCGGCCCCTTCTCCGGATTGGCCACGAAATTCGCCACCGCCTGATTGCGCGACAGATGCGGCCCCGCCTCGAGCACCAGCACCCGCACACCGGCCCCTGCCAGCCGGAAGGCGGAATGCCCCCCCGCGATGCCGGAGCCGACGATCACCACATCTGCGGAAAGATCTCCCTCGGCCACCGCTCCGCCCTCAGCTCCGGGCCGGTGGATCGTGCCACCAACCCATGTCCGGTCCGCAGACGCTCGGCGGCTTGGTGAAATGCAGCACCTGCCAGGCAAGGGCCTGATGAAAGCCGACCGTACGGCCTGGCGTCAGCGCGCCGGTGTAGACCATCTCGACGAAGCGCCGCGCCGCGCTTTCGACATCAGCATCGGCGAACGGCTCGACGATATCGGCGGCGTCGCGCGAGTGGATGGCGGTGTGCAGCCTGGCGACGACATCGCGGCCCGCCTCCGCCTCGAGCGCCTCCACCGCCAGTGCGAGGAAATTCGGATCGCCGACCCGGGCGCCCGCGATGATCTGGGTGGCGAGCGTCCATGAGCCGGCCGCAGCCGCCGGCGCCATGCCCGCGGCCAGCGCTCGAGGCGCCACCAGCAGCCCGGCGAGCGCCGCGACGACACTGCGCCGGTCGACGCCGCTGTCCGAGGTGTCGGGGGGGCTCGGGGCGCGTTCCATCGAATCGATACTACACATCGGTGCCTGCGGCACAAACTTCGCCGAACATGACGCAGCGCGATTCAAACCGGGCTGTCGTTAGCGTAGGGTGGATTCGAATCGATGCGCCTTGGGAGGAGACACAGATGCGGCTCGACATATCGGTACCCCGCGCGATGCGCGCAGGGGCATTCTTGGTGCTTGGACTGCTGGCGGGAATAGCCGCCGGACCTGCCTTCGCCGATAACCAGACGCCGACGGTATCGCCGGTGTCGACGGATACCTCGACGCTGCCCTACACGGTACAGATCCGTCAGGTGGACACCGAGAGGCTGCTGCCGACGCTGCAGAGCTATGCCTACGGCCAGATCGACGGGCTGTGGGTGCTGATCGGCGGCCGCACCAGTGGTCTGCACAAGTTCACCAACAACCCGATCAAGAACTTCCCGCCGCGCAGGCAGAACGACCG
>JAEYRQ010000554.1 GCA_023435545.1 Pseudomonadota bacterium
ATTTCCGGCGCTACCACCGGCTTCCAGCCGCGCATCTCGAAGGCACGCTGCACGCGCCTGAGCACATGACGCGGCGCGAGCTCCACCGGGCGGCCGTCGCGGTGATAGGCGTCGTGGATCACCTGGGCGGTCGGCTCCTCCTCCCAAGGGACGATGCACAGCGTCGAGAAGTCGGGATTGAACTGCAGATCGCCGTCGGCGGCATCGAGCTTCGAGACGTCCGCGAGCTGCGGATAGTCGCCGGTGATGGTCTGGTAGAAGATCGATTCCGGCATGTTCATCACCCGGCCGGTGAAGAACTTCGAGGCCGGCATCAGCTTGCCACGCGCCACCCCCGACTGGTCGGGCACGATGCACTCGACATCGTCGATGCGGCGCGATGCCATCCAGGCCTTCGCCTCGTCGGCCGAGGCGACGCCGCGCGGGGAGTCCAGCGTTATCTGGGCGACCTTCTTTCTGGGCATGGCAAATGCCCGCAGCGTCGCGGTTCCTCGTCCCCGCGACGGCGGACGTTCCTCCTCTTCACAACAGTGCCGCGGATTTTGTGATCACAAAATCCGAATGTCAATCCGGCCGGCCCTCTCAGCGCGCCCGGACCGTGAGGCCGGGCTCGGCTGTCTCCTCGAACACGCTGGAGCCGATGTGGCGCATGCCATCGAGGATGTCGGAGCGAACCGCCTCCGCGAGTGCATCGGCGTCGCGCGCGATGATCGCGGCGATCGCCTGCTCGTGGTAGTCCACTAGCCAGCCGGTGCCGACGCGGCCGTAGACGAGGCGCATGAAGGGGCCGAACTGCAGCCACAGGCTTTCGATCAGCGGCACCAGCACGTCGGAGGGCACTGCCCGGTAGATGGCGAAGTGGAAGGCGTGGTTCGCCGCGACGTAGCCCTCGACATTGCCGTTGGCCAGATGCGCCTCGAGTTCGTCGTCGATCTTTCGAAGCCGTGCAACGTCGGCCCGGGTCAGCGCCCCGATGGCGCGCCGCGCCGCCTCCGGCTCGAGCCGTTCACGGGCAATCACCAGTTCGTCGAACCGGGCCTGCGTCATCTCCGGCACCGCGATCCTGCGGTTGGGAGTCATTGCCAGCGCCCGCTCCGCCACAAGGCGGCTGACCGCCTCGCGCACCGGCATGGGGCTGACGCCGAGCTCGGCCGCGAGCCCGCGCAACGTCACCGGGCGTCCGGGAACGACGCGCCCGCCTATCAGCCGCGAGCGCAGCTCGCGGTAGACGCGCTCGTGCATGGTCTCGCGCACCAGCGCGTCGGTTTTCGGATCCGTCAAGTTGACAGTCCTCGCTCGCGTGATCACAATTACAATTGATCATTCCAGAATCCTTCCCGCGTCGCAACCAACCTCGCTGCATGGCAGACCCAAAGCCCCAGGTCGAACCGCTTCCGCTGGACGGCGAGGCCGCGCGCTTCCTGGCGGCGAATCCCGATATCGAGATCGTCGAGCTGCTGCTGCCGGACTCCAATGGCGTCTTCCGGGGCAAGTGGGTCCCGGTCGGCCACCTCGACGGGCTGTTCCGCGACGGTCTGGCGCTGGCGAAGTCGGTGTTCGCGCTCGACGCTTGGGGAAGCGACGTTGTCGCCACCGGGCTCTATCACGAGACCGGTGACCGCGACGGCATCTGCCGCCCGGTTGCGGGCAGCCTCAGGCGCGTGCCCTGGGCGGCGCGGCCGACGGCGCAGGTCATGCTGAGGATGGACGACGAGGACGGCACTCCATTCTTCGCCGACCCCCGCACCGTGCTGGCGAGGGCGGTGGGCAGCCTCGCCGCGAGGGGCTTGCGGCCGGTGGTGGCCTTCGAGCTCGAGTTCTACCTGTTCGATGACGCCCGGCTTCAGGACGCCCGGCGCGGCGACATTCCCTCGCCGGTGATCGAGGGGCTGGGCCCGGACCGCACCAACATCTACTCGGTCTCGGATCTCAGGGCGTATGGCGACCTGTTCGCCGAGATCGAGCAGGCGGCGGAAGCCCTCGACGTTCCGACCGACACCATCATTTCCGAAGCGGCGCCCGGCCAGTTCGAGATCAACCTCGTGCATGTCGGCGACCCCTTCGCCGCCGCCGACCAGGCGTTGATGCTGAGGCGGATCGTCCGCCAGGTGGCGCGGCGGCGGGGCCTGCGCGCCTCTTTCATGGCCAAGCCGTTCGCCGACCGTGCAGGCAACGGCATGCACGCCCATGTCAGCCTGGTCGACCGCGAGGGCCGCAACGTGTTCGGCCAGGTGCCGGACGGCGAAACGCGGCTCAGGCGGGCGGTGGCGGGCCTCCTCGACACGATGCACGCCTCGACGCTGATGCTGGTGTCGAGCTTCAACGGGTTCCGCCGGCTGAGCGGCGCCTATTCGCCCTCGAAAGCGCTGTGGGCGGAGAACAACCGCTATGTCGCGGTACGGCTGCCGCGCGGTTCCGGGGCGGCCCGGCGGCTGGAGCACCGGGTGGCCGGCGCCGATGCCAATCCCCACCTGGTGCTGGCTGCGATCCTGGCGGGCGTCGAGCGCGGCCTTCAGACGGAGCTGCCGCTGCCGGCGCCGGTCGACGGCGACGTCAATGCGGTCACGACGGAACCGCTGCCCCCCTCGATGCGGCACGCGCTGGAGCGTTTCGAGAACTCGGCCTGGGTGGCGGATGCTTTCGGAGAAGCGTGGCGCGACTTCTTCGCCGAGATCAAGCGGCAGGAACTGGCCGGCTTCGAAGCCTATGTCTCGCCGCTCGAGTACGAGACCTATCTGTAGGACGCGGCACGGTTGCGCCGCGGCGTGTTCGGGGATTTGATGTCCCCCGATGGCGGTCTCAGGGACCGTGCGAGAGCCGCACCAGACGGCTCCGCCTCAATGATCGGACGCCAACCGGACAGGAGAAGATGATGATCCTCAGGACGCTCGCCACCACCCTGGCAACCGGCATCGCGCTGACAGCCGCGGCCGTCGCCCAGGACAAGGTGGTGCATGTCTACAACTGGTCCGACTACATCGGACCGGACGTGCTCGACAAGTTCACCAAGGAAACGGGGATCAGGGTCGTCTACGATGTCTTCGATTCCAACGACATCCTGGAGACCAAGCTGCTCGCCGGGGGAACCGGCTACGACGTCGTCGTGCCGACGGGGACCTTCCTGATGCGGCAGATCCAGGCCGGTGCGTTCCAGCCGCTCGACAAGTCGAAACTGCCGAACATCGAGCACCAGTGGGACGAGATCGAGGAGCGGCTGGCCAAGTACGATCCCGGCAACGAGCACGCGGTCAACTACATGTGGGGCACCACCGGCATCGGCTACAACGTGGCGAAGATCGAGGAGCGGATGCCCGACGCGCCGGTCGATTCGTGGGACATGGTCTTCAAGCCCGAGGTCATCTCGAAGTTCCAGGACTGCGGCGTCTACTTCCTCGATGCCTCCGACGAACTGATCCCGGCGGCGCTGAACTATCTCGGCAAGGACCCGGATTCGAAGGACGCGGCCGAGATCGAGGAGGCGGCGAAGCTGATCGAGTCGGTCCGACCATACGTCCAGAAATTCCACTCCTCCGAATACATCGAGGCGCTGGCCAACGGGAACATCTGCCTGGCGATCGGCTGGTCGGGCGACGTGCTGCAGGCGCGCGACCGCGCCGACGAGGCGGATGCCGGCGTCGAGATCGCCTACGTCAACCCGAAGGAGGGGGCGCTGATGTGGTTCGACAATTTCGCGATCCCGGCCGATGCACCCCACCCCGAGGAGGCGCATGCCTTCATCAACTTCATGATGGACCCCGAGATCGCGGCGGAGAATTCGAACTTCGTCTACTTCGCCAATGGCAGCAAGGGTTCGCAGGAGTTCCTCGACGAGGAAGTCATCGGCGATACGGCGATCTATCCGGACGAAGAGACGATCCAGCGTCTCTACACGACCACACCCTACGACCCGCGCACGCAGCGGGTGGTGACGCGGGCCTGGACGCGCATCAAGTCCGGGAGCTGAACACAACGCGGCGGGCCGGGCACAAA
>JAEYRQ010000582.1 GCA_023435545.1 Pseudomonadota bacterium
CCTGGTCGCTCATGAGCCGATCATATGGGCAAGGCGGCGGAAAAGGTCACGCTGCGCCGATCGCCGCAGGCGCCCCGGCGATCATCTCCAGCGCCGCGACGATCCGGTCGCGGTCGGCGAGCAACGCCTTGTAGCGAAGCTGGGAGTCGTCGAGCGACAGCACCTGCGCCTTCAGACCCGCCGCCAGCCGGGCGCCGTCGGGATGCCGGCGGAACGCCTCGAACGGATCGACATGGACCTTGATCGTGAACAGGATGTCGCCGGATACCGGGAGCCGACGCAACGTCTGCCGCTCGACCCGGATGAAGGCCTGCGGCATCCCCTCGCCTGAGAACCAGTCGCGCGGCCGCTCCTTGGATTCCGGGTGATGCAGGTCGTCGTCGGCATAGATCGAGCAGTTGAGCCGCCACACCGGCTGGTCGACCTTCAGGTTGTCGAAGATGCGGTCGATCCGCGGCCCCAGCCGCTCGGCATAATGTGGGACGCTTCGGTGGATCTCGCCCATCGGCCGGGCGAACTTCTCCGCAAGCGACCAGGCGGATGGAAAGCACAGGCTCGCCGCGGCAAGGCGGTAGCCCGCAGGCGATGCCCGCATCAGGCACAGGTCCTCCTGGACGAGGCGAGAGGCGGTCAGAAGCGACGCGGCGTCACCCTCGAGATCGACGGTTTGTCCGGCCGGAAGGACCTCGAGCCTCGCACCCTCGCGGCGGTACAGGTCCGGAAACCGTGCCGGCAGATGCTCCGCCAGGAGCGCCAGCACCTCGCGCTGCGCCTCGCGGGTCTCCGCCTCCTCGCGGAACACCACCTCGCGCCGCTCCGCGAACAACCGCTCCTTCTCGTCGAGATGCGCGACGAGATCCCCGTCCGGCTCGATCCACTCGGCGAGGTCGAGCGGCTTCAGCCCGATCGAGAAGGGCTGCCGCGAGCCGTCATAGGGGGTGTGGGCCAGTTCCAAGGGCGGTCCTGCCTCTAGAAGCGCCTGCGTGCCCGGCCGTACATGATCATCCCCGCCAGCGCGACGGCGGCGACCGCCAGCACGACCAACAGGACGATCATCGCGATCGCCCCGAGGATCGAGCCGAGCGTGTTCCAGAATCCGACCTGGGCGATGATCAGCGCGAGGATGAGGATCAGCAGGATCGGCATGGCTCAGTCCTCCATCGCCTCGAGTTCGTCGATCAGCCGCTCGACGACGCCGAGGCCCATGCGCCAGAAGTCCGGATCGCGGGCGTCGAGGCCGAAGGGTGCCAGCAGCTCGGAATGATGCTTGGTGCCACCGGCCCTCAGCATGTCGAAATACTTCTCCGCGAAGCCGTCGGCGCTTGCCTCGTAGATCGCGTAGAGCGAGTTCACCAGGCAATCCCCGAAGGCGTAGGCATAGACATAGAACGGCGAATGGATGAAGTGCGGCACGTAGCACCAGAAGTTCTCGTAGCCCTCGCCGAGCCGGATCGCCGGCCCGAGGCTCTCGGCCTGCACCTCCCTCCAGATCGTCGAGATATCGTCGACCGTCAGTTCGCCCTCGCGCCGGGCGGTGTGGATGCGCCGCTCGAACACGTAGAAGGCGATCTGGCGCACCACCGTGTTGATCATGTCCTCCGCCTTGGCGGCGAGTAGCGCCTTGCGCGCCGTCGGGTCGGTGGTCTCCGACAAGAGCCGGCGGAAGGTCAGCATCTCGCCGAACACGCTCGCCGTCTCGGCGAGCGTCAGCGGCGTCGGCGCCATCAGCGGCCCCTGCGGCGCGGCCAGCACCTGGTGCACGCCGTGGCCGAGTTCGTGCGCCAGCGTCATCACGTCGCGCGGCCGGCCCATGTAGTTGAGCAGCACGTAGGGGTGGGCACTCGGCACCGTCGGATGCGCGAAGGCGCCGGGCGCCTTGCCGGGCTTCACCGGCGCGTCTATCCAGCCCCTGTCGAAGAACGGCTCGGCGATCCGCGCCATCTCCGGCGAGAAGTCGGCATAGGCGCCCATCACCGTCTGGCGCGCCTCCGCCCAGCCATAGGTCTTCTGCGCGACCCGGGGCAGCGGCGCGTTGCGATCCCAGAACTCAAGCTGGTCCTTGCCGAACCAGCGGGCCTTCAGCCCGTAGTAGCGATGCGACAGCTTTGGATAGGCACCGCGCACGCTCTCGACCAGCGCCTCGACCACATCCCGCTCCACCCGGTTGGCTAGATGGCGCGAGTCTGCGACGTCCTCGAAACCGCGCCAGCGGTCGGAGATCTCCTTGTCCTTGGCCAGCGTGTTGGTGATCAGCGCGAAGGTCGACAGGTGCTTGCTGAAGGTCGCGATCAGCGCCTCGGCGCCCTTGCGGCGCCTCGCCTCGTCGCTGTCCTGCAACAGGTTCAGCGTCGGCTCGAGCGTTAGTTCCTCGCCATCCACGGTGAACCTCAGCGAGGCCATCGTCTCGTCGAACAGCCGGTTCCAGGCGCCGCGCCCGGTGATCGACTTCTCGTGGAACAGCTGCTCCAGCCTGTCATCGAGCTGGTAGGGCTTTTCCTTGCGCACCTCCTCGATCCACGGCCGATAGTGGCCGAGCGCCGGCACCTCCATCGCCCGCTCCAGCGCGCCGTCGTCGAGGCGGTTCAGTTCGAGCGGGAAGAACAGCAGGTGCACGCTCGCATTGGTGATCTTCTCACGCACGTCGCCGTAGAACTTGGCCCGCTTGGGGTCCGATACATCGAGAGCGTGCTGCAACCCGGCATAGGAGACGATCCGGCCGATCAGGTCCTGCAGCGCCTCCAGTTCGCGGACCGCTTCGGCCAGCCGGTCGGCGCCACCCTCGCCCGCGAGAGTCTCGGCGAGACGGCCCTTCCACTTCGCCTCGAACTTCTTCGACTCGGCGAGCGATCGATCGAGGTCGACCTTCACCTCTGGCCCGTCCATGGAGGGATAGAGGTCGGTAAGGTCCCAGACCGGCAGCGTTCCGAGATCCGGCGCCTTTCTTCCTGCGCCTGCCGCCGCAGCGGTCGTGCCAACCCGCATCTTGATTCTCCCTGGGACCTGACTTCCGGCCCTGTGAACTGCGCAGCCGACGGCCGCGATATTAGCGGGCGGCCCGAACGCTTCAAGGAAGTCGAACAATAGCGGCGCTCGACGCGCCGGTCCTGGCCCCGCATGCAGGTCATCGAATGTGTACGATCGGTTTAAGGCACCCTTTACCCAGTCGGGCAACAATGCCCGGTCGCTGGTGGCGCCGGCTGCCGCGGCCATCGCCTGGAGTGGACATGGCAGAGTGCATCCTGATCGTCGACGACGACCCGGTCCAGCGACGGATCCTGGAAGGGGCGGTGACCCGGTTCGGCTTCGAACCGATCACGGCCGAAACCGGCGACACCGCCATCCAGGCGCTGACCGGGCCGCGTGCCGAGGAGATCGTGCTGGTCATCCTCGATCTGGTCATGCCCGACCTCGACGGCATGGGTACGCTGGAGCGGATGCGTAAGGATGGCATCTACCGGCCGGTGATCGTGCAGACGGCCCATGGCGGCATCGACACGGTGGTTAGCGCGGTAAGAGCCGGCGCGGTCGACTTCTTCGTCAAGCCAGTCAGCCCGGAGCGGCTGGAGATCTCGATCCGCAACGCGCTGAAGGTGAACGCGCTCGAGGGCGAGATCGCGCGCATCAAGCGGCGCATCGAGGGGACCCTGACCTTCCGCGACATCGTAACGCGCTCGCCTGCGATGCAGCGGGTGATCTCGCTCGGAGAGCGGGCCGCCAGCTCCAACATTCCGATCATCATCGAGGGCGAATCGGGGGTCGGAAAGGAACTGGTCGCCCGCGCCATCCAGGGATCGAGCGCTCGCGCCGGCAAGCCCTTCGTCGCGGTGAATTGCGGCGCCATCCCCGAGAACCTGGTTGAATCCACCCTGTTCGGCCACGAGAAGGGCGCTTTCACCGGAGCGACCGACAAGCGCATCGGCAAGTTCGTCGAAGCCGACGGCGGCACGCTGTTCCTGGACGAGGTGGGTGAACTCCCGCCGGACGCGCAGGTGAAGCTCTTGCGCGCGCTGCAGGAAGGCGAGGTCGACCCTGTCGGCGCCCGTCGGCCGGTGAAAGTGGATATCCGCCTGATCTCGGCGACCAACCGCTCGATGATCGACCAGGTCCGGCACGGCAAGTTCCGCGAGGATCTGTACTACCGGCTCAACGTCTTCCCGATCCTGGTTCCACCACTGCGCGAGCGCCGCGAGGACGTGCCGCTGCTGGCCCGCCACTTCGTCACGCGGTTTGCGGCCGAGGAGGGCAAGAAGATCGAGTCGATCACCCCCGAGGCGATGGCGCTGCTGCAGCGCTACAGCTGGCCCGGAAATGTCCGGCAACTCGAGAACGTCGTGTTCCGGGCGGTGGTGCTCGCTGATTCGGCGGAACTCGACGTGGAACACTTCCCGCAGATCGTCGCTCAGATCGACGATATCGACCTGTCGATACCACGCCCGCATCCGGTTCACGCTTTCGACCGTCCGCCCGACTCTGTCTTCCAGATCCCGGCTGAGGCCAGCGTCGCCGAGGCGATCCCCCCCGCGGAGCCGGCCTACGTTCCGCCCCCCGTCCCCGCCGTTCCGCTCCTGTCGGAGGACGGTGACGTGCGGCCGCTCGAGGACATCGAGGCGGATCTCATCCGTTTTGCGCTCGAGCATTACCGCGGCCGGATGAGCGAGGTGGCGCGCAAGCTCGGCATCGGCCGCTCCACGCTCTACCGGCGGCTGAAGGAGTTGGAGCTCGACGCCGCCGAATAGCTGGCGGGCGAAACCTGGAGCGGCTGGCCTTGCCGCGCGAATTCGGGTACCTCTGCGGCATGTATTGCATGCGCTTATTGAATCGGCTCCTCGGTGGCCGTTTGCGGCCGGTGCTCGCAGCGGGCTTTGCCTCCACCTTTCTGCTGGCGCCCGGAGAACCGGCGGACGCGGCCCGCGAGGTCGACGTGGTCCTTCAGCCGCCCCCACCGGTGATCGCCACGCCGACCCCGCCCCCCGATGTGCGGCAGGCACAGCCGGCTCCGCGCCGCGTTCCCTCCGCGCCTGTGGCTGCCCCCGCGGCGCAAGCTGCCGAAGACAACGACGTGCTGTCCGGCCCGCAGATCGAGTTGACCGAGGCGGAGGCATTGACGCTGCCGTCGGCCGACCCCGCGCAGACCGAGCGTCCGGCCGGTCGCGAGATCGCCGAGGCGACTTTTGCACGCTTCACGGTCGTCCCGGCTGCGACCGGGCCGGCCGAGGCCAAAACGGAGGTCGTCAGCGCGGAAGCGCCGGCCGGGACCTCGCCGCTCCCCGACGCCGAGGAATTCGGTCCGCCGCCGCCAGACCCGGCCGTGGGCCCGCCGCCGGGCGGGCAGTGCGC
>JAEYRQ010000004.1 GCA_023435545.1 Pseudomonadota bacterium
AAAGTCGGTCGCCATCGAGGTCACCCTGCAGCCGCGCGAGAAAACGCTGACCGACGAGGAGATCGAGGCGGTGGCGAAGCGGGTCGTCGAGGCTGTCAGCAAGGCGACAGGCGGCGAACTGCGGTAGTTCTATAGGTGTTCGCTCTTCGAGCTCATTGTGTTCTTGGTTCTTCGGCCCCGATTCGATGATCGGGGCCGAAACCGCTCGGGGTCATTCGCTAACGAGTGGTGAACGGCCGGTGGAGGCGCATCGGCCCTGAAGGGCTCGTACGCGGGCACGAGGACCGTTGTGACGCCGCCGGAGACTGCGCCATGCCCCGCTGCCCAGGCATCGGCGCCGCCGCTGGGCCCCGGATCAAGTCCGGGGCGTGCGGGAGTGGACGCACCGCGGTGGCGGCAAGCTGGACACCGCCCCTGCCGAGTGAGCACCATCGCCTCGATCAAACTCGACCCCGCGCCCCGGACTTGATCCGGGGCCCAACTTCCGCGTGGAATAGTGCCGCGGGGCCGTCTCTCTGCCGCGTGGGTCGCCGGTGGAGGGCACGGATTATCAGGAAGCAACCTTGCGTCGCGCTGAGGCATCATGGAATGCAGATTGTTCCCGTTTAGTACAGGATATGTTCCCGTTTCGCCCTAAGCCGATTCGGAGCTGGGCACAAAATCTGCCAGGGGCCGTCCGTTAACAGTTCGTGTATGGCGCTCCAATGTCGCTCGAATGGGCTGCCGGCAGTGCCGGGCTCCGGCCGTCCCGTCATAACGGTTGCGAAACGAATCCTCGGCTAGCCTCGTTGCATGTCGATCCAGATCAGGCCCGCGCAGGCGCTCTCGCTATGGCATAAGGTGGCACTTGCCCAAGTCACGAGGGGCGAGGACGAGCTTTCGGCCAGGCAGATGGCGATCCTGACGACGATCTATCTCACGCCGCCACCCCACACGGTGCGCGGCCTCGCGCAAACGCTGGGCGTGACCAAGCCGGTCATCACCCGCGCGCTCGACACCATGGGGGCGAAGGGCTTGGTCAGCCGCCGCCGTGACGAGGCCGACCGCCGCAACGTCGTCATCCAGCGTACCGTCGAGGGCGCGCTGTTGCTCGATTCGCTGGCCGGGCTCATCGCCGGCAAGGCGGCAGAGATCGAGTGATGTCCGCGCTCGACCGCCGTCTCAACGTGTATCGGTCCGACCTCGCCGACTTGCGGCTTCAGGGACGTGTGCAAGCCGCGCGCTTCGTTGCCGGCACCCCGGCGCGGGTGAGGTCCGCCACCGCGCCGCTCCGCCGCGAGCCGCGGCCTGACGCCGCGCTCGACACCGAAGCGCTGCACGGAGAATCGCTCCACGTCTTCGAGGAAACCGCCGAAGGCTGGGCCTGGGTCCAGCTCGACGGCGACGGCTATGTCGGCTGGTGCCCCGCGGAGGCCCTTGGCGCGCCGGCCGAATCGCCAACGCACCGGGTTGTGACCCTGAGGACGTTCGTTTTCCCCGGTCCGAGCATCAAGCTGCCGCCGTCGATGCTGCTGTCGATGAACGCTGCCGTTTCGGTGCTTGGATCCGAAGGGCCGTTCCTGCGCACCGACGCTGGATTCGTCTGGGCCGCGCATCTCGTCCCGATCGCCGAGCGCGCGGCCGACTGGGTCGCTGTCGCCGACCGGTTCGTCGGCACGCCCTATCTGTGGGGCGGTCGCACCTCGATCGGCCTCGACTGCTCCGCCCTGATCCAGCTCGCCATGGCGGTGGCCGGCATCGTTTGCCCCCGCGATTCCGACATGCAGGAGGCGGCCTTTGGCGAGCCCGCCACCGATTTCGATCCAGCCAAACTGAGACGCGGCGATCTGGTGTTCTGGAAGGGTCATGTGGCGATCGCCCGTGGCGACGGCACCATCGTCCACGCCAACGGCCACCACATGGAAACGGTGATCGAGCCGGCCGCCGAGGCCGTCGCGCGGATCGCTGCGGCGGGCCTCCCGGTCACATCGGTAGGCCGGCCATGAACCCTCAATAGCCGCGCGTGCGGTCGACGACATTCTCCAGCGGCAGTCCGGCCTCGTAGTTGCCGATCTGGCGCAGGATCTCCCGGCAGATCGTGTCCGGATCGCTGTCGGCCGCGACATGCGGCGTCACGGTGACCTTCTGGTGGGTCCAGAACGGGCTCTCGGGTGGCAGCGGCTCATCGATGAACACGTCGAGCGATGCCCCGGCCAGAATGCCATCGGCGAGCGCCCGCAGGATGTCCTCCTCGACCTGGAGGCGACCGCGCCCGGCATTGATCAGCACCGCGCCGCCCATGTGGCTGTCCCGCTTGAGGCCGGACAGCAGGGCGTAGTCGATCATGCCTTCCGTGTCGGGCGTCAGCGGCAGCAGCACGACCAGGATGTCGGTGCGCGCCAGGAACGGACCGAGGCCCGCAGCCCCGTGGAAACAGGCGATGCCGTCGATCTCCTTCGCCGAGGCGCTCCAGCCGGCGACGTCAAAGCCGATGCCGCGAAGCGTCTTCGCCGCTGCCCGGCCC
>JAEYRQ010000025.1 GCA_023435545.1 Pseudomonadota bacterium
CGGGGGAGATCTGCCCAGGCCCGAGATCGCGCTACACGGCCAGCCCGGCGACGAATCGGGGGCGACGCGGCTGTGGGACGGCGAATGGGAAGTGACCTGGGTCACGTTCCGCGACATGGGGGCGGCCTTCATGATCGCGATCCTCGGGATCTACGTGCTGGTCGTCGCACAGTTCGGTTCGTTCAAGCTGCCGCTCGTCATCCTGACCCCGATCCCGCTGACCTTCATCGGCATCGTGTTCGGCCACTGGCTGTTCGACGCGCCCTTCACCGCGACCTCGATGATCGGCTTCATCGCGCTCGCCGGCATCATCGTGCGCAACTCGATCCTGCTGGTGGACTTCATCCGCCATGCCCCGCCCGGCGCGGCGAGCCTGCAGGAGGTGCTGCTGGAGGCCGGCGCCATACGCTTCAAGCCGATCCTGCTCACCGCGATCGCCGCGATGATCGGCGCGGCGGTCATTCTTGCCGACCCCATCTTCCAGGGCCTGGCGATCTCGCTGCTGTTCGGCCTGGCATCGTCCACCGCACTGACCGTGCTGGTGATCCCGGCGATCTATATCGCCCTCAACCGGGGCCATCCGCGATTGATCGCGGAGGCGTGAAGCCCGGGTCCTAATCAGCTCAGGAGGCTAACATGACCTATTATTTCGCCAAGCAACTCGCCTGCGGCTTCGACGAGGCGATCGAGCGCACCACGGAGGCGCTGCAGAAGGCCGGTTTCGGCATCATCACCGAGATCGACGTCACCTCGACGCTGAAGAAGAAGATCGGGGCAGATTTCCGCAACTACCGGATCCTCGGCGCCTGCAATCCGACGATCGCGCACGAGGCGCTGAAGATCGAGGACAAGATCGGCACGATGCTGCCCTGCAACGTCATTGTCCAGGACATCGGCGACGGCCGCACCGAGGTCGCCGCCATCGATCCCGTCGCCTCGATGCAGGCCGTGGAGAACCCGGCTCTGCGAGAGCCGGCAGCGCAGGTTCAGGCGATGCTGCAAGAGGTCATCGAGGGTCTCTAGGCCGTGCCGTCGGGTTGGCGGGGATCCGGGGCGGCTGGTCCGGCGTATAGTCCGGACACCCCTTTGGTCCGGACAGCCCGGAACTCGCCTGGACGCCGGAAGCCCGATGCCCCAGACGCAGCAGCTAGACGACGCCCCTTCCCTCGTATGGTTCCGCGACGATCTCCGCCTGTCCGACAACCCTGCCCTCTACACGGCAACGCAGCGTGGCCGGGCAACGGTCGCGCTCTACGTGCTCGACGAGGAGAGCCCTGGCCTGCGTACGCTCGGCGGAGCTGCCCGCTGGTGGCTGCACCGCTCGCTCGCGAGTCTTGCCGAAGACCTGGAGACAATCGGCACGACACTGGTGCTGCGCCGGGGTCCCGCCCACGAGGTGCTGCCGGACGTCGCCCGCGAGACGGGCGCAGGTGCGGTCTATTGGAACCGCCGCTATCGACCAGCGGAGGTTGCCGTCGACAAGGCGGCGATGTCCGACCTCAGGGCAGCCGGCTGCGAGGTTCACCGCTTTCAGGCTAGTCTCCTCTTCGAGCCATGGACGATACGGACTGGCAGCGGACAGCCGTTCCGGGTGTTCACGCCGTTCTGGAAGGCCGCCCGCGCAAGGGGAGTCGCACGCGCACCCCTGCCCGCTCCCGGCCGCCCCATCGCTCCTGTGCGGCCGCGCCGTTCGGATTCTCTCGCCGACTGGACGCTGCTGCCGACACGGCCAGATTGGGCGACGGAGATCGCGGCTGCCTGGACGCCGGGCGAAGCGGCCGCCCGCGCGCGGCTGGCCGAGTTCCTCGACGCGGCCGTCTCCGGCTATGCGCGTGATCGCGATCGTCCGGCGACGGCGTCAACCTCGCGCCTGTCTCCACATCTGCGCTTCGGGGAGATCAGTCCCTTCCAAGTCTGGCACACGGCGGTAACCCGAGCCGAGACCTCAGGAGTCGACAAGTTCCTGTCGGAACTGGGCTGGCGGGAATTCTCCTGGCACCTGCTGCATCATTTCGGTGACCTCGAGACCCGCAACTTCAATCCGAAGTTCGACTCCTTTCCCTGGCGCGACGACGACGAAGCGTTCCAGGCCTGGACGCGCGGACTGACCGGCTATCCGATCGTCGACGCGGGCATGCGGCAGCTCTGGCGAACCGGCTGGATGCACAACCGAGTCCGGATGGTCGCGGCGTCCTTCCTGACCAAGCACCTGATGATCGACTGGCGGCGCGGCGAGCAATGGTTCTGGGATACGCTCGTCGATGCCGACCCTGCCAACAATCCGTCAAGCTGGCAGTGGGTCGCCGGCTGCGGGGCGGACGCCGCGCCCTATTTCCGGGTGTTCAATCCGGTCCTGCAGGGCGAGAAATTCGATCCGGCCGGCAAGTACGTGCGCGAATGGGTGCCGGAGCTCTCGCAACTGCCGGACCTCTGGATCCACCGCCCTTGGGAAGCGCCGCAGGAGGAGCTGTCGCGCGCCGGGATCCACTTGGGCGACACCTATCCCGGCCCGATCGTCGACCATCGGGCGGCGCGAAATCGGGCGCTGGAGGCATTTGACAGGCTCGGCAGAACCTAGCGTGATCGAGTCCGCATCAGGATGCGGCGACCACACCGCCCGGGCGCCGCATCATCCCGACGAGCAGGATGTAGAGCACCACCGCATTGAGGACGTGCCACAGGAAATGCGTCCCGAGCGGAAGCGCCTCGCACGCAGCCGCGTCGATGCTGCGCGCGGTCAGCGATACCGCGAAGACCACACCCGCTGCGATCAGCGTGCGTGCCGTCTCGCGGTCGCGAGGAATCAGGATCAGCCCGACGACCAGAATCGCCCCGAGCGCCGGCAGATAGCCGCCCGAGCCGTTCAGGAAGCGCGGCGGAAGCATCGCGCCGATCGCCGCCGATAGCGCGAAGAAGCCGATCGTCAGCGCCAGCGCGAACAGGAGGTTCAGCCCGAAGTACCGCCGCATGGCGAAGAAGAAGTAGACGTAGATGAAGATGGTGATGGGAATCACGTCCGCCAGCATCGACCAGCGGTTGGCGAAGGTGTGGAAGAGGAACGATCCTATCCCGATCGCCGTCAGGATCAGGATCAGCGCGAGCGCCGGCCAGTCCGCCCGCGGCTGCCTGCGCCAGGCGAGGAATGCCAAGGCCGCAGCGATCAGGAACGCCGCGTTGGTGATGGCGTTCACGGGCTCCGACCAGAAGCTCGCATCGGTCCGTTCGCAATAGGCGTTGATCGCCGTTGTCCAGCCCCGCTCCATCGATCCGCTCTGCCCTGACATCGCCCGCGGGAGAGATAGCGCCCTTGCCGCGCCAGGACAGGGCCCGCTCTACAGTCAGCTTGTCGCCCGCGCCTGCTCGGCGGCCGGAACCAGAACGTCTCGCAGCGGCACCATCGCTGCGACAAGCGCCATGAAGGATGCCGCCGGCAATGGCGGAGCGAACAAGTACCCCTGCGCCTGGTCGACACCCTTCGCCCTGAGGTAGTTGACCTGATCGAGCGTCTCGACGCCTTCGGCCACCATCGCCATGCCGAAACTCTTCGCCAGGGCCACGAGGCTGTCGACGATGGGCGCCTGCGTGGTCGTGGCATCGATCGGGTCGATGAAGAGCTTGTCGATCTTCACGATGTCCATCCCGAGCCGGTGCAGGGCGGCAAGCCCGCTGTGCCCGGTTCCGGCGTCATCGAGCGCGATCTTCGCGCCGAGCGCCTGCAGCTTGGCGATGATCGTCTTCGCCTTGGTGACGTCGGCGAGCGGAAAGCGCTCGGTGATCTCGAACACGAGCTGGTTCGGCCGGATCGGAGAACTGGAGAAAATGGCGTCCACGTCACGCACGATCTCGTCGTCGCGGAAGTGCTGAGCACACAGATTGAATGCGACGGTGAGCGCTGGCCGGCGCGCATAGAGCTCACCGACATCGCTGATCACGCTTCGCATGAGCTGGCGCGTCAAGGGCACGATCTGACCGTCGATCTCGGCCTGGGCGATGAAGGCCGCCGGCACCTCGATCGAGCCGTCGCGCCGCCGCCGCCTCACCAGCACCTCGCAGCCCTCCAGCCGTCCGTTGGTGATGTTGATGACAGGCTGATAGTACGGGATGAACTCGCCTTTCCTGAGCCCGGCAGCGATATCGTCGCTCGTGGTCGGGCCTCGGCGTGCGATGTAGACGGCGATTCCCAGGACTACGGCCGCGAAAACGCTCATCACCATCAGGGCATAGGCCTTGATGCTCTGGAATTCCTGCATCACCGTCGCGCGGTCCACCCGTATCACGACATTGAGCGGATAACGGTTGGACACCGCCTCGGCCACCAGGGCGTCACTCAGATCCGGGGGCCCCTCCCCGTTGAAGGCGGATTGACGCGGAACGGTCTGGAACTCGGTCCCGTCCGACAGCGTCAGGCGTGCCAGCCCGTTGTTGCGCCAGCGGTCCGGCAGTATGTCGAGCCCCAGGCTGTTGGGAGCGAAGTAGGCGGCGATCAGCCGGTCCTCGCTCACCCTGTACCGCAAGGCGAGCGAGCGTTGGAATGTTGCCTCGTCGATCACCACCGCGACATCGATCGACGCATTCACGGCGAAGTCGCGCGACAGCGTCCATCGCTCGGTGTCATAGATGGTGTCGCTGCAAAGCCGGTCTCCCGCAGCATCGACAACGGCAATTTCCCGCAACAGGAAGGTGTCGAAGATCGCCCGGCGCATCGACTCCACCGACGTCGCATCGCACCGGGCGACGCCCGTCTCGGCGAGGTGGGTGAGCACCAGGACCCCCTCGTCCAGCGTGAGCTCGAGGTGGTCGATTACCCGGTCGGCATAGCCTGCCAGGCTTTCCTCGACACGCTCGGTTGCATTCGTCTCCAGGTAGCGGACGAAGCCGAGCGGCGGCACGCCGGCAATGACGACGCACGCAAGCAACGCGGCAAACTTGATACTTCGCGCACGCACGGATTCCGATCGCCTCCGGAAGCGATGTTCTCCGAACGACACCAGATGCGGGTTAAATTCGGCTTAAGGCGCCGATTTATCGGGAGAATTTAGCCGGAGCCGCTTCGGCGGAGACGTCGCCTCGAGCAGTTTCACCACGCGCAGGAACCGGAAGAAGGAGTTGATCATCGCGAAGGTGAAGCCTTTCCGGCCGCCGGTGAAATGCCGGCGCAGCAGATAGTACTTGGTGAAGGCCACGGGAAATTCGAAGGGCAACCTGAGCGCGAGCAGCGTCGGGTTCTGCTTGCGGATCGTCTTGGCCTGCAGGTCGCCATAGGAGTTCAGCTTCTCCACCAGATAGCTGAACGAGCGATAGGAGAAGTGGTAGGCCGCGCCGCGAAGCTGCGCCGTGCGTCCGCCGGCAGGCTGGACGGTGTCATGTACCGGGCTCTCCGAGAAGCGGCCGGCACGCCGGTCGTAGAGCCGGATGTAGTTATGAAAGTCCGCCCACACACGAGGGTGCAGGTCGCCGGGATAGACCAGCTTGATTCGGAAACGGTAGAACGCCGCCGGCGGATCGCCATGATCGAACTGTGCGATCATCTCGCGGCACAGTTCGTCGGTGGGCACCTCGTCGGCGTCCAGGTTCAGCACCCAGTCGTTGCGGCACTGGTCTTCGCCGAAGCGCTTCTGGGGGCCATAGCCGGGCCAGTCGTTGTGCACCACCCGCGCGCCGAGATCGCGCGCGATCTCGATGGTACCGTCTGTCGATCCCGAGTCGATCACGACGACCTCATCCACCCAGCCCGCGACGCTTTCGATGACGGGACCGATCCGATCTGCCTCGTTCTTCGCGATGATGAAGCAGGAGACCGGGACCGGGGTGTCCAGGCGGACCGTCATGCTGGCGCGGCCCGCCGCTCAGGCCGGACGGCGGGCGATATAGATCGCCTCGTCGCGCAGGAGGCCGTAGCGAACCTCGTCCCCCGGCGGCATCCGGAATACCTCGACTTCGAAGCCGGCAGCCGCCAGCCGCTTCTCAAAGTCCCTGCCGTAGAAACGCCGGTGGTCGCGGGCGCCGAATGCCGCCACCCGCTCGGGCTCGGCGGTAATCTCGTCGTCCTCCCAGGTCTCGATGCGCGACCAGTTCTGCGGCACCGACAGGATGGCGCGCCCGCCCGGCCTCAGTACCCGGAAGAGTTCGGAGATCGCCAGCCGGTCGTCGGGGATGTGCTCGAGCACATGATGGGCGATCGCGATGTCGAAGCTTCCATCGGGAAAGCTGAGCGCAGTCATGTCCTCGCGCCGGTCCACGCCTGGCATGATCGGGTCCGTCGTCACATAGTCTGGATCACCAGCCATGATCGCCTGGAAGAACCCCTCCGGCGCGAAGTGCAGGATCTTCAGCCTCTGCCCGAGACCGATGCCGGCGCTGCGATAGTACAAGTAGGCGAGCCTATGCCGCTCGCGGCTGTCGCAGGCTGGGCAACGCGCGTTCCAGCGTGGCGGATGGCCCGCAGCCACGAAAAGCCCCTTGAACCCGCAGATCGGGCATTCGCGGGGAAGCTGGCGATGGCCGAACTGGCGCCAGTCCTTCAGCCACGCCTTGGCATATTGCTGGGCAACTCGGAGCTTCACCAGGTCGTCCCCCCGCTCTGCGTCAGGCCACGGCGCCCACGGCCTGCTGGGCTTCCGCCACGGCGACAGCGGTCATGTTGATGACGCCGCGGGCCGTCACCGACGGTGTCAGGATATGCGCCGGCTTCGCCGGCCCGATCAATATCGGCCCGACCGGTAGCGCATCCGCCAGAGCCTTGAGAAGTTCATAGGCGATATTGGCGGAATCCAGGTTGGGCATGATGAAGACGTTGGCCTGGCCCTCGAGCCGCGAGCGCGGATAGACGCGCCGGCGCAGGGCCTCGTCCAGAGCCGCGTCGCCGTGCATTTCGCCGTCGACCTCCAAACCGGGATCGCTGTGCATGAGGATCTCGACGGCCCGGCGCATCTTCCGCGCGCTCTCAGTGTCAGCGCTGCCAAAATTCGAGTGCGACAGGAGCGCGAATTTCGGCTCCATGCCGAAGCGGCGCACATGGGTCGCCGCCAGCCGAACCATTTCCGCGATCTCATTGGCGGTCGGCACCGGCGTCACATAGGTATCGGCGATGAAATAGGCGCCGTGTGGCAGGATGAGCAGGCTGAGCGCGGAATACTCCTCGACACCCGGCGCCTTGCTGATGATGTCTCGGACCCAGCGCAGATGCCGGTCGTAACGGCCCTCCACCCCGCAGATCATCGCATCGGCCTCGTTGCGATGAACCGCGATAGCCGCAATCACGGTGGCGTTGGTGCGCACCTCCGTGCGGGCGAGATCGGCGGTGATCCCCTTGCGTCCGGCGAGGTCGATCAGGGTATCGACATAGTCGCGGTAGCGCGGGTCGTCCTCGGGATTGACCAGCTCGAAATCCCTGCCCGGGCGGATCGACAATCCGTATCGCTCGAGCCGCGTCTCCACCACCTGGGGACGACCGATCAGAATCGGCTGTGCGATGCCCTCCTCGAGGACTGCCTGTGCCGCTCGGAGAATGCGCTCGTCCTCGCCCTCGGCGTAGATGACGCGCTTCGCATCGGTCTTCGCCCGCGCGAAGATCGGCTTCATGATGAAGCCGGAGCGGAAGACAAAGCGGTTCAGCCGCTCGTCGTATGCCTCGAAATCCTCGATCGGACGGGTTGCTACGCCGGAGGCCATCGCCGCGCGCGCCACCGCCGGCGCGATCCTGAGGATCAGCCGCGGATCGAAGGGATTGGGGATCAGGTAATCCGCGCCGAACAGCCACGCCTCGCCTCCGTATGCCTTTGCCGCGACTTCGGACGGCGGCTCGAAGGCCAGCCCGGCGATCGCCTCCACCGCCGCGAGTTCCATCTCCTCGTTGATCGCCGTCGCTCCGACATCGAGCGCGCCGCGGAAGATGTAGGGGAAGCAGAGCACGTTGTTGACCTGGTTCGGATAGTCCGAACGGCCGGTGCACATCATCGCGTCGGGCCTCGCCTCGAAGGCGACCTCGGGCATGATTTCCGGGAAGGGATTGGCGAGCGCCATGATCAGCGGCCGCTCGGCCATGGTCTTCACCATCTCCGGCTTCAGCACTCCCCCGACGGAGAGACCGAGGAACACGTCCGCTCCAGTGATGACCTCGGCCAGCGTGCGTGCGGCGGTGGGTTGCGCGAACCGAGCCTTCCAGGGGTCCATCTCCTCCTGGCGGCCCTCGTAGACGACGCCGGCGATGTCGGTGATCCAGATGTTCTCGCGCCTGACGCCGAGCTTGACGAGCTGGTTGAGGCAGGCGAGCGCCGCCGCGCCCGCGCCCGAGGCCACGACCTTGATGCTGTCCGCAGCCTTGCCGGTGAGCTTCAGCGCGTTGGTCACCGCCGCCCCGACGATGATCGCCGTGCCGTGCTGATCGTCATGGAAGACCGGGATCTTCATCCGCTCGCGCAGCTGCGCCTCGACCTCGAAGCATTCGGGCGCCTTGATATCCTCCAGGTTGATGCCCCCGAAGGTCGGCTCCAGCGCCGCAATGACCTCGACCATGCGGTCGACCTCGGGCGCGTCGATCTCGATGTCGAAGACGTCGATCCCGGCGAACTTCTTGAACAGAACCGCCTTGCCCTCCATCACCGGCTTGCCGGCAAGCGGCCCGATATTGCCGAGCCCAAGGACTGCCGTGCCGTTGGAGATAACCGCGACCAGATTGGCGCGGGCCGTGAGGTTCGCCGCCTCGGCGGGATCCTCGACGATCGCCTCGCAGGCGGCCGCCACGCCCGGCGAGTAGGCGAGCGCCAGGTCGCGCTGGTTGCCCAGCGGCTTGGTGGCACGGATCTCCAGCTTCCCGGGCTTTCCCGAGCGGTGATAGACGAGTGCCCCTGTCCTCAGTTCGTCGGATAGCTTGGCCAAGACGCCCTCCCCGCTGTCACCGTCCGCCAGCATAGCGCCGGACGTTGCTGGCGCGTAAGTCGCGCGACCGACGCAATCCGTCCGCTCACGCCGGCGGCACCACCCGGATGTGCAACTCGCGAAGCTGCTTTGCGGTCACCTCGGAAGGCGCGCCCATCATCAGGTCTTGCGCCTGCTGGTTCATCGGGAACATCACCACCTGGCGCAGGTTCTCCTCGCCGCAGAGCAGCATGACGATGCGGTCGACGCCGGGCGCGATGCCGCCATGTGGCGGCGCCCCGTACTGCAATGCCCGCAGCATCCCGCCGAACTTCGCCTCCAGCACGTCCTCGCCATAGCCGGCGATCGCGAAGGCCTTGCGCATGATCTCCGGCAGATGGTTCCGGGTGGCGCCAGACGACAGTTCGATGCCGTTGCAGACCACATCGTACTGGTAGGCGAGGATCTCCAGCGGGACCTTCGTCTCCAGCGCCTCGAGCCCACCCTGCGGCATCGAGAAGGGGTTGTGCGAGAAGTCGACCTTCTTCTCGTCCTCGTTCCACTCGAACATCGGGAAATCGACGATCCAGCAGAACTCGAACCGGTCCTTGTCGATGAGACCGAGATCCTCACCGATCTTCTTCCGAGCCGCGCCCGCGAAACTCGCGAAGACCTTCGGCTTGCCGCCGACGAAGAAGACGGCGTCTCCCTCTGTCAGCCCGAGTTGGGTGCGGATCGCCTCGGTGCGTTCCGGCCCGATGTTCTTGGCGACCGGCCCGGCGCCCTCGCCCTCGCGGAAGAAGATATAGCCGAGCCCAGGCTGCCCCTCGCCCTGCGCCCACGAGTTCATCCGGTCGCAGAAGGCACGGCTGCCGCCGCCCTTGGCCGGGATCGCCCAGACCTCGGCGTCGGCGTCCTTCTCCAGGATGTTCGCGAACACCTTGAAGCCGGAGCCGCGGAAGTGCTCGCTGACGGCCTCCATGACGACCGGGTTCCTCAGGTCGGGCTTGTCGGTGCCGTATTTGCGGATCGCTTCGGCATAGGGA
>JAEYRQ010000095.1 GCA_023435545.1 Pseudomonadota bacterium
CATCCAGACCATCGGTCTGTTCCGCAACAAGGCGAAGAACGTCATCGCCCTGTCGCAGCGGCTCGTCGAGGAGACCGGCGGCGAGGTGCCGCGCGACCGAGAGCTGCTCGAATCGCTGCCCGGCGTCGGCCGCAAGACCGCCAATGTCGTTCTCAATGTCGCCTTCGGCGAGCCGACGATCGCGGTCGACACCCACATCTTCCGCGTTTCCAACCGCACCGGGCTCGCCATCGGCAAGACGCCACTCGAGGTCGAGCAGGTGCTGGAGCGCGTGGTGCCGGACGAGTTCCGCCTGCACGCCCACCACTGGCTGATCCTGCACGGGCGATATATCTGCAAGGCGCGCAGGCCCGAGTGCGGCCGCTGCCCGGTCCGCGAGATCTGCCGCTATCCCGACAAGGCTCTTTGACGAAGGTCCGCCTCACGACTGATCCGCTTGTGCAGCCGCACCATCAGCGAGGTGGCGAACAGCGGCGTCAGCAGGTTGACGATCGGGATCGACACCATGAGCGCGACCAGCAAACCCGCCAGGAACACCCGCCCGCCATTGGCGCGGCGCACGAATCGGGCGTCCTCGTAGGAACGGTAGCGCAGCGCGGCGAGCTCGAAATACTCCCGCCCGAGCAGGTAGGCGTTGGCGAGATAGAAGGCGACGAGGTTGATGCCCGGCACCAGCAGCAGCACCAGCGCCACCAGGTTGGCGAGGATCACCAGCCCGAAGAACTTCAGCGACAGCACCAGCGAGCGCCCGAGCGGCAACGCGACGCCGACGGGCTCGCCGGCGAAGGCAGTGGTCTCGACCTTCTCGGCGATCTCGTCGAGATAGAGACCGGCGACCAGCGAGGTCACCGGCGCGACGAGGAACACCATCCCGACCAGCAATCCTGCGCCCGCCAGCCAGTCGACCACGGTCTGCAGCCAGCCCCAAGGCAGCACGAGGAAGGTCCCGACCACGGTGGTGAGCAGGAACCACAGACCCGCCAGCACCGCGATCGTCAGGCCGAGCGAGCGCAGCAGAACCTTGCGGAACGGCGCCGAGAAGACGTCGGAGAGCGCGGCGAACGCGTCGGAGATCATCGATCCGGCATCCTGTGCATCTGGGGCCGGCCTGACATAGGGCGAGTTCCCCGTGACCGCAATCAGCGGCAGTCTACCGTCGATCGGCGGGGACCGGTCCGCGCCGCGCCTGGCTCGGAGACGCCCCGAAGCGTCGGCGGAACGCGTCGGCGAAATGGCTGGCACTGAGAAACCCGCAGGCCACCGCCACCTGCGAGACCGGCATCGACGTTTCGGTCATCAGCGCGCGGCCGCGGTCCAGCCTGAGGCGCAGATAGTGGTCCTTCAGGGTGAAGCCGAGCTTGGAGCGGAACAGCCGCTCGAGCTGTCGGATCGACACTCCGGCTAGCGCGGCCAGCTCCTCGCGCGCCAGCGGCTCCTCCAGGCTCTCCTCCATGCGGGCGAGCACCGCCAGCAGCCTGGCGTCGCCGATGCCGTAGCGCGCCGCGATCTCGAGACGCTGCGGCCTCCCGCCGGAACGCACCTGTGTCGACAGGAACCAGTCGGAGACGGAGGCCGCCAGCGCCCGCCCGTGGCTGCCGGCGATCAGCGCGTGCATCATGTCGAGCCCGGCGATGCCGCCGGCGCAGGTGAAGCGGCCGCGATCGATTTCGAACAGCGCCCGGCTGACATCGAGATCCGGAAACCGTTCGATGAATGCCGTCTGGTGGTCCCAATGCACGGTGCAGCGATAGCCATCGAGCACGCCGGCCCGCGCCAGCACGAACGGGCCGCCCGACACGCCGCCGAGCCGGACGCCGCGCTGCGCCAGCTTCCGCAGCCAGCCGGCGATCGGCCTGTCGTCGATCGTCGCCGCGTCGCCGGCTGCGACCACCAGCAGCGTATCGAAGCCCTCCGGCGTCCCCACCTCCAGATCCGGCAGGATCGAGAGACCGCCGGAGGAGAGCGCCGGCCGCCCGTCCGGCGTCGCATGGTGCCAGCGGTAGAGGGTACGGCCCGACAGCCGGTTGGCTGCCCTCAGCGGCTCGACCGCACTGGCATAGGACATCAGCGCGAAGCCGGAGATCATCAGGAAGCAGACGGTCTCGGGAGCGTCGTCGGGGCGCTGGTCGGTCATGGCTGCGATCGGGCGGCGGCGTCCTGCCGGCGCCTGCGAGACAAGCCAGCGCAGGGCGGACTGTCAAGTTCGGACGGCCGGCGCGGGCGGATCGCCCGGCTGTGCCGGAAAAACTGGAGCGGGCGATCGGGATCGAACCGACGACATTCAGCTTGGGAAGCTGACGTTCTACCACTGAACTACGCCCGCGCGCCGACAGAACAGCGCCGGGCGGCGGCGAAGTCAAGAGGCTGCGGACGAGGCGCGAGTGCTGGGCATTCGGCGACGGCGGCGTCAAGCGAACGTGAAGGCGCGGCATCGCGGCGGCCGTCCGAATTGCCGCCGCTTCTGCTACCGTCGGTATGACGACAAGGGACATGCCCGGATTCAGCAATGAACGACCTGACGCGCCCAGCCTCCTTCGTGCCCCTCGACCCTGCCAAGTTCCGCGACCCCGACGTCACCGCGAAGGGCGAGACGCGGGCGAGTGTCGGGCTGAAGCGCCTGGACACGCTTTGGCTCAACACCGGAACGCTCTGCAACATTACCTGCACCAACTGCTACATCGAATCGAGCCCGACCAACGACCGCCTCGCCTATCTGACGCGGGCGGAGGCCGCCGGATATCTCGACGAGATCGCGGCGCTGGGGCTGCCGACCACCGAGATCGGCTTCACCGGTGGCGAGCCCTTCATGAACCCTGAGATCATCGGCCTCCTGGAGGACGCCCTGACGCGCGGGTTGCGGGCGCTGGTGCTGACCAACGCGATGCAGCCGATGCGCCGGCCGCGCGTCGCCGCGGGCCTGTTGCGGCTGCGCCAGGCCCATGGCGATCAGCTGCTGCTGCGCGTCAGCCTCGATCATTCGAGCGCCCGCCTGCACGACGCCGAGCGCGGCGAGGGAAGCTACGAGAAGACCGTCGAGGGCATCGACTGGCTGGTCGCGAACGGCATCTCGATCGCGATCGCCGGACGCTCGATGTGGGGGGAGTCGGAGGCCACGGCGCGCGAGGGCTATGCCCGGCTCTTCGCCGAGCGCGGCTGGCCGGTGGACGCCAAGGATCGGTCGCGGCTGGTGATCTTCCCCGAGATGGATGCGCGCGTCGACGTGCCGGAGATCACCACCGACTGCTGGGGCATCCTCAAGCTCTCGCCCGACGCGATGATGTGCGCGACGAGCCGGATGGTGGTGAAGCGCAAGGGAGCGGACCATCCGGTCGTGGTGCCCTGCACCTTGCTGCCATACGACGAGGCCTTCGAGATGGGCCCGAGCCTGGCCGACTCCATGGCGGCGGACGGCGGCATGTTCGATAGCGGCGCGGTCAGGCTCTGCCATCCCCATTGCGCCAAGTTCTGCGTCCTCGGCGGCGGCTCCTGCGCGCCGGCCTGATCACCCTCGCTTAGACGACAGGATCGGGCCCGGTCCCGCACCGCGCGCCTTGACGCAAGCGCCGGTTTCGATGCCAATTCCCCCGGTCCGTCTCGGAAGCAATGGCTCCAGGGGGCCGCGAGGGAGGAAGCATGCTGCGATTTGCTGCGAACATCTCGACGATGTTCACCGAGCTGCCGTTCCGCGCCCGGTTTGCGGCCGCGAAGATGGCGGGCTTTCCGGCGGTCGAGTTCCAGTTCGCCTATGATCACGAGCCCGGTGAACTGGCCGCCGAGCTGCAGGTCAACGGCCTCACCCAGGTGCTGCTCAAC
>JAEYRQ010000114.1 GCA_023435545.1 Pseudomonadota bacterium
GCCCCCTCGCCGCGCGCGGCCGCCCGCGCCAGCCGGGCCGAGACGCCGGAGCCGGGGGGGCTCCGGTCCACCTCCCGCGCGGCGAAGACGCAGATGTTGCGGCTGGGCGAGGCCTCGCCCGAGCCGCCATCGGTCAGGATCGTGCCGTAGAGAAACGCGAGGTCCGGATCGTCGGGATGGTCGAGCGGATGGACGGCCTTCACGGCCGCTGTGACCGCGGCGGCCGCATCAACGAGCGCAGCCACGCCGGAGCACTGCAGATCGAGGCCCAGGCGGGCGGCGGGAAGTATGGCGTAGAACGCGCCGCCATAGCCGACATCGGTCGTGATCCGGCCGAAGCCCGGCACATCCACCTCGAGATCGAGGACGTGGGCGAAGCACGGCACCGAGGTGAACGATACGTCGGGGGCATCCGAGGTCTCGCCCGTGTCGACCTCGACCTCGACCAGCCCGCACGGAACCTGGATCTTCATGCGCGCGACCGGGCCGTCGGGCCGGACCAGGCCATGGTCGACGGCATAGCGCCCGAGTGCGATCATCGCGTGGCCGCACATCGTGGAGTAACCCTCGTTGTGCAGGAACAGCACGGCGAAGTCCGCCTCCGGAAGATCCGGTTCGACGAACACCGCGGCATACATGTCATGGTGGCCGCGCGGCTCGTGGATGATCATTCGACGCAGATGGTCGAGCTGGCTGCGCGCATAGCGGCGCTTGTCGAGGATCGTCGCGCCGGAAACCGGCGGCCAGCCGGAGGTGACGATGCGCAGGGGCTCTCCGCCGGTGTGCATCTCGACCGTCTCGATCGCGTCCGGATACCGGGTCATTCCGCCAGCAGGGCCTCCGCCCGGTTGCGCAGGCCCGCCTCCAGCGGCACGGCCTGCCGTTCGACCAGGTCGAACCGCACTGTGACCAGCAGTGCGCGTGCGTGCACCGCGCCGGTCATGCTGTCGGTCATCTCGTGGCGATAGGTGAGCGAGGTCCGGCCAACCTTCGTGACCGAGGACGTCACCGTGAGCAGCGTTCCCGGCGCCGTCTCATGGACGTATTCGACCTCGGAGCGGACGTCTGCCCAGCCGAGATGGGCGGGCACGTCCGGGCCAGCCAGATAGCCGAGGAACTGGAACCCGGCGTCGTCGAACAGGCCGGCGTAGTGCCTGACGTTCATGTGCCCCATGTGATCGCACTGCCAGGCGTGTGCCACGGACAGAAGCGTTACACGTCCCATAGAATCCCCCGGATGCTTGTATTCATCCGCAGGATGGCACGTGTCCCGGCCGTTGTCGCGATCGCCCGGATGCGGTGGACCGCGGGCAATCTGTTCCTGGCGGTGCAGGTCATTCGAAGCCGGTCTTGTTGCGGATGTATTCGAGCCGGTAGATGCCGGACTTCACCTCGGCCTCGATGCCGAGTTCGGCGAGCCGTGCCTGCGCGAGGTAGTCAGCCTCGACCGTGACCAGCAGGTCCGGACCGGAGGCTTCGATCATCAGCGTCAGGCCCGGGACGTCGGTTCCGCCCTCGCGGCCTTCCTTCTCCTTCGTCTGGATGCCGCTCAGCACCGCATCCGCCTCGCAAAGATGCACTCCGGAGATGCCGGGCACCATGGCGATGCGCGGCAGGGCCTCCTCGCACAGCGCGCGGACCGTGCGCTCGGTGTCGCCGGACTCGAACCGCAGCGTCAGCAGGTGGCCGCCGATACCCGGGCCGGCCGAGTGGCGCACCCGCTGGATGGCTCTCGCCACGTCGCGGAAGTGCTTCACGGCGCGCATCGTCCACGGCGTCGGGCTGTTCAGCCTGCCCTGGTAGTCCTGGCCGCCCAGCGTTTCCAGCGTCGCCGCCTCGTAGAGCGTGAAGAACTCCGGCTCGCCCCGCACGGCGATGTAGCGCCGGCCGCGGCGGAAGCCGGGGATGCCGACCCGCTCGGGCATGTGCTCGTGCGTATGCCAGGCATAGAAGTCCTCCCGGCCCTCCGGTGCGATGCCGTGCCAGATGGAGACCGTCCCCTCGCCGGCGAGGCTCATGCGGCAGCTCCTTCGGCCATCGTCGCGATCATGCGGTCACCAGCTTCGGCCCCTTGCGGCCCCCGTGCAGAACGCCGCGGGCCAGGAATATTTCGGTGATGCTGTCGACCGCCGCCGTGAACTCCGGCAGCTTTCGCCCGTCGAGGCCGCGAGGGCGCGGCATGTCGAGCTCGATGACGGTTTCGACCTTGCCGGGTCGAGGCGACATCACGACGACCCGGTCGGCCAGCAGAACCGCCTCGTCGATGGAATGGGTGATGAACAGCACGGTCTTGCGGCTGGCGAGCCAGAGTTCCTCCAGGTCGATACGCATCTGCTCGCGCGTCAGCGCGTCGAGCGCCCCGAACGGCTCATCCATCAGCAAGACCGGCGGATCGTGGATCAGCGCGCGCACGATGGCGACGCGCTGCTGCATGCCGCCCGACAGTTCGTGCGGATAGCGATCGCCAAAGCCGTCGAGCCCGACCGCGGACAGGAGCGCGTTGGCGCGGGCGACGAGGCCGGGGTCCCTGCGGCTGCGCATCTCGGTCTGCAGCAGCACGTTTTTCAACACCGTCCGCCACTCCAGCAGGATCGGCTTCTGGAAGACGATGCCGAGATCGGTGTAGGGGCCGTTCACCGGCGCGCCGCCGATCGTGATGCGCCCCATGGAGGGCGGCAGCAGCCCGGCGACGAGCCGCATCAGCGTGCTCTTGCCGCAGCCCGAGGGACCGACGATGGCGACGAATTCGCCGTCGCCGATGGTCAGGTCGACGCCGTCGAGCGCCCGCGTCTCGGTGCGCCCGCGGCGGAAGGTCTTGCCGGCTCCCTCGATGACGATCTCGCTGCCGGTCCCGGCCGCCCCGGCGGTCCGCGCCGCCGGGGCTTGCCGAACAACGAAGAACTGCGCGGCCATTACTGGGGCAGGAACTCGTTGGTGTAGAAGGAGTCGGCCGTGCGGTCGGTCTCGAGCTCGCGGTATTCCTTCATCAGTTCCAGCGTCCGCTCCCAGTCCTCGGTCGCCGCATAGCCGATGCCGCCGCTCTCAGAAGCCGCCGAATGCAGGAGGTCGAGGTCGACGAGGAGCTGGCCCTTCAGCGCGTCCGCGCTGACGTCGGGCTTCGCCTTCACCGCAGCCGCGATCGCCGCGTCGGGATCTTTCACCCCTTCCTCGAAGGAGCGCCGCATCGCCTTGACGAAGCGCCGGATGATGTCCGGGTGGTCGTTGATCGTGTCCTCGTGGGCGATGATTGTCAGACCGACCGTCGGCACACCAACATCGGCGAAGTTCATCGCCGCCGCCTTCACACCCTTTTCCTCAATCTGGAAATACTGCGCGTCGGCCGAGCCGAGCAGGGCATCGGCCTTCTTCTCCAGCACCGAGACGATCTTGCCGGCCGGATCGACGAAAACCAGCTCGACCGTGGATTCGTCCAGCCCGTTGGCCTTGAGGACGGCCGGGAACAGCTGGGTCAGCGCGTCGCCTGCCGACACCGCGATCTTCTTGCCCTCGAGGTCTTTCGGGGACTTGATCCCGGCATCCTCGCGCGAGATCACGCCGAAGGGCGAGATGTTCATCGGCGACATGATGGTCTTGATCGGAATGCCCTTCGAGGCGGCCAGCATCAGCGTGCCGGCGTCCGAGATGCCGAAGGTGTCGTCCTTGGCGCCGACCACCTGGGTCGACACGCCCGAACCGCGTCCCTCGTTGATGGTGAGGTTGATGCCCTCGTCGGCGAAATAGCCCCGTTCCACGCCCATGTAGATCGGGGCGTGGAAGCCGACCAGATACCAGTTGAGCCGGATCGAGACGTCGTCGGCGGCGGATGCGCTCCCCGCCAGTCCGACTGCAGCGGCGGCGCCTGCCATAAGGCCGATCAGTTTCGAATGTCGCATGTCGTTTCCTCCCGTGCCGGTGTCCGGCTCTTCTCGGATTGCCCCTTTTGGGCCTGTGGTGCCGCCGGTGATCCTGAGGGTGCCGGCGGAAGACGAAGTTCCTCCTTCAGACCACGCCCATGCCGGCGGCGTCGCCGCGGCGGGAGACGTGCCAGGGGATGACGAAGCTCTCCACGAGCTCGACCGCGTAGTAGACGAGGAGGCCGACTATGGAGAGCACGATGATGGTGGCGAAGACCATTGGCGTCTCGAGGTCGCCATTGTAGCGCAGCAGCAGATAGCCGAGCCCCTTGTCGGAGGCGACGAACTCGGCGACCACGGCCGCCGTCGCCGACAGGGCCGCCGCCACCTTCAGCCCGGTGAAGATCGACGGCATTGCGTGCGGCAAGCGTATCTTGCGGAACGTCATCCAGCTGCTGGCGCCCGTCGAGCGGGCGAGCTCCATCGTCTCGCTGTCGAGCGACTTGAACCCGGCGATCGCCGCCACCACGATCGGGAAAAACGACAGCAGGAACACCAGCAACACCTTCGGCGTGAAGCCGAAGCCGAACCAGATGATGAACAGGGGCGCGATCGCGATCTTCGGCACGATCTGCAGGAAGACGATCAGCGGGTAAAACGACTGCTCGATGAAGCGCGAATAGGCGATGCCGATGGCGAGCGGGATCGAAATCACGACCGCTGCCAGATACCCTGCCAGGATTTCCTGCGTCGTCACCCAGGTGTGCTCGAGCACGTAGAGCCAGCGCTTGGCGAACTCGGTCCACACTAGGCTCGGCGGCGGCAGCAGATAGGTCGGCACGCCGAACAGCCAGACGGCAACCTCCCAGATGACGAACAGCATGACGAAGCTGATCAGCACGTAGCGCAGGCTGACGAGCCAGCGGAAGCGCTCGAACAGGCTGCGCGCGGTATCGGTCTCCACCGTCGCGGCGGCTCCGCTCATGCGCTCCTCCTCACGTCCTCGAACGAGCCGGGCACCATGGCTGTGGGCTGGTGGCGGCGCACCGGCCACAGTTCGCCAAGCCGCCGCGCGACCCGCAAAACCTCCGGCGCGATTGCCGCGAGAGTTTCCCGGCTCTGGCGGACTGTCGGGCCGGCGACGCTGAGCGTGCCGACGCAGGCTCCGTCCGGCCCCGCGCCCATGATCGGCGCGGCGACGGCGGCGATGCCGGGCTCGCCTTCCTCCCAAGCCGTGCCGTATCCGCGAGCGCGCGTCTCGGCGAGCTCGCTCAGTAATGCGGCTGTGGTTTTGATCGCGTTTGGACCAAGGATTTCGCCCTCGCCGAAGCCGTTCTTCAAGACGATCTCCACCGCCCGCTCGTCGGACATGGTCGACAGCCACGCTTTTCCCGTCGCGGTCGCCGGCAGGATCACCCTGCGACCGATATTGCCGTCGTAGCGCAGCCCGTATCGCGCGCCCTGAGCCTGCGCGACCCAGGTCAGCGTGTCGTGGTCGACCATGGCGATGCGCACCAGCTCGCCGGTTTGTGCGGCAAGGTCGTCGAGCTCAGGCTGGCAGATGTCGGTGAGGCCGGTCTTGGCCAGGTAGCGGAAGCCCAGCACCGTCAGCCTCATGGTCAGCCGGTAGTGCTGTGTAGTCGCCTCGCGTTCCAGGTAGCCGCGGTCGACCAGTTGCGCGAGCAACCGGTGTGCCGTCGACTTCGCAAGATCGAGCCTCGAGGCGACGTCGCCGAGCGCGAGGCCGTCGGGGCTCTCGATCATCAGTTCGAGGATATCGAGCGTGCGGTCGATCTGCTGCGACATTGGGCCCGCTCAGGAACGATGTTCCAGATTGGAATGGCGTTCCATACTTGCGTCGGCACTGCTCGGAGTCAAGCAGGCGACAATACCAATGAAGGCCCGACCTCGCAGCCACGGTGTCGCACGCGCCAGGTTCCGCGCGTCGCAGCATTGCCTCGCATTGCTCGGTCCTGATACGCGGACGCTTGCCAATGGGTCACGGGAGTGCCGACGATGGACAGATCTCAGGAGATCAGACCGGGCGAACTCGCCCTGGCAGCCGGGACGATCGAGGCCGCGCCCGCTGACCAGGTCGTTTTCATCGGCCGGATCAGGTCGCCGTGGCCGGATCGCGATTCCGCGCCGAAGAACCTGCGCCAGGCGCGCGAACGCGAGCAGACGGGGAGTGTGGAAATCGACCTGCCGTTCCGGCCGGGCCTCGACGGAATCGAGCGCTACAGCCATCTAGTGCTGCTCTACTGGCTTGACCGTTCGCGCCGCGACCTCGTCATCCAGAAGCCGCGCCATGCTGACGCCCCGCGCGGCGTCTTCGCCCTGCGTTCGCCCGTCCGGCCCAACCCGATCGGTCTTGCGGTCGTTGGGCTGCTTTCTGTCGACGTGGAGGCGGGCGTGCTGGAGATCGATGCTATCGACTGCATCGACGGCACGCCCTTGCTCGACATCAAGCCCTACTTGCCATCCACCGACGCCTTCCCCGACGCGGTGGCGTGAGTACACCGCCGGTCAGACCTCGCTCGGCTGGGCGACCAGCGTGCCGAGCTTGGCAAAGAACTCGCGGGCGAGCTTCTTCGCCGTGGAGTCGATCAGCCTGGAGCCGAGCTGGGCGATCTTGCCGCCGACATCGGCCTTGACCGTGTAGGCGAGGATCGTTGCGTCCTCGCCGTCTGGGGTGAGCGTCACGTCGGCGCCGCCCTTGGCGAAGCCGGCGACCCCGCCCTTGCCCTCGCCGGCAATCGTGTAGGAATGCGACGGGTTCAGGTTGAGGAGTTCAACGGCCCCGTTGAACCGCGCTTTCACCGGCCCGATGCGCAGAACGACGGTCGCCGTCATCTGCGTATCCGACAGCTTCTCCAGCGTCTCGCAGCCGGGGATCGCGGATTTCAGCACCTCCGGATCGTTGAGCGCCCGCCACACCGTCTCCACGGGGGCGGCGATCCGTTCCTCGCCGGTCATGTCCATGTGCAAGTCTCCTGTCAGACTGGGTCAGTCGGGTTCGCCGCGCTGGCCGCGCCGGCGCAAGAGGGTGATCTCGGCCAGGATCGACAGGGCGATCTCCTGCGGCGTGATCGCTCCGATGTCTAGGCCGGCGGGCGCACGGACGGTATCGACCAGGTG
>JAEYRQ010000150.1 GCA_023435545.1 Pseudomonadota bacterium
ACCGGATGAGCGGCGAGGTCGACTACCTGCTGCGCGTCGTCGTGCCGGACATTGAGCGCTACGACGCCTTCTACAAGAAGCTGATCGGCCGCGTCGCGCTGACCGACGTGTCGTCAAGCTTTGCCATGGAGCAAATCAAATTCACCACCTCGTTGCCGCTGGGGTTCGCGGGGGAGGGGTAGAGGCAGCGTTGCCACGATCACTTGCCAAATCGGTCAGCTGAGGCTTTTCAACACATCCGGATAGAATTTCTCAAAAATTATTCTATCTCGATCTATGATAATATCGATATCCGCATAGTCAGAAAAGAATTTGTCGGTAGCAGCGTTGGTCTTGGAGGAGTTTATTTTGTCTCCAGACAGAAACTTCTTACATTTCTTGGGATTAACAAATCCCTTCAATTGATTCTGGATCAGGTACTCTAGATCTTCTGTCAGAGTTTCGTTCCGTATGGTGAATTGGCAGATGTTGTGCTCATTCAGAGCGGCCAGTGCATCCGCCGTTGATCTGACAGAGCGCAGCAGTTTCTGGGGGGATGGCACAGAGAGCTTCAGGAATCGGTGCGTCAGGAACCCTATGCCCGCTTCGCTAGCTCTCGGATAGCTCTTGTGAAGGTAACGAGCATTCTTGTCCTTCAG
This sequence comes from Pseudomonadota bacterium, assembly GCA_023435545.1. Classification (GTDB taxonomy): domain Bacteria; phylum Pseudomonadota; class Alphaproteobacteria; order Rhizobiales; family Tepidamorphaceae; genus Tepidamorphus. Next base: position 639 of record JAEYRQ010000150.1, read on the forward strand.
CAGGAAATCACACCACCGAAAGAAGCCCTCCTTGGTCCCGTCATACAGCTCTGCCAATCCGTTGGCTTGCAGGGATTTATATAGTCCACCACGCTTGTCGCAACCGTAGTTGTAGAGGCTCGCATAGTACTTCAGAGGATTTCGTACCGAATTGAAGTAGAAGGTGCCATTTCGAAATACTCCAGGTTCGCCAGGTTCGCTCTTAGGCGTTGGTAAACGAACAGACGCATGCCGTTTCAGCAGGACTGGCGGGACAGTGCTCGTCGCTCTAAGAAATTTAGAGATGAACGAGCTTCCTGTTTTCTGAACGTCAAGATAGCAAAACTCACCGTAGTCCAGCATGTGCGGCACCTTCTACTATTGCGCCGCGCGTCGTTTCGAGCCGCGGGCTTGCCTTCGGAGATTCGTCAAATCGCGGCAGCGGCTCTTCCGCTCTACTTCTGCAGCCGCGAGATCAGGCTCGAGGTGTCCCAGCGGTTGCCGCCCATGCCCTGGACATCGGAGTAGAACTGGTCGACGAGCGCGGTCACCGGCAGGTGGGCGCCGTTGGCGCGGGCCTCGTCCAGGCAGATCGTCAGGTCCTTGCGCATCCAGTCGACCGCGAAGCCGAAGTCGAACTTGCCTTCGCTCATCGTCTTCCAGCGGTTCTCCATCTGCCAGGACTGGGCGGCGCCCTTCGAGATCGCGCCGATCACCTTCTCGACGTCAAGGCCGGCCTTCATCGCCATGTGGATGCCCTCGGACAGGCCCTGGACGAGGCCGGCGATGCAGATCTGGTTGACCATCTTGGTGAGCTGGCCGGCGCCCGACGGTCCCATCAGCCCGACCATCTTGGCGAAGGCCTGGATGACGGGTTCGGCCTTCGCGTAGGTGTCGGCATCGCCGCCGACCATTACCGTCAGCGCGCCGTTTTCCGCGCCCGCCTGGCCGCCCGCGACCGGCGCGTCAAGGAAGCCGATTCCGATCTCGTCGGCAGCAGCCTTCAGTTCGCGCGCGACATTGGCCGAGGCGGTGGTATTGTCGATGAAGATCGCGCCCTTCTTCATGCCGTGGAAGGCGCCGTCGGGGCCGACGGTCACGGAGCGCAGGTCGTCGTCGTTGCCGACGCAGGAGAACACGAAGTCGCAGCCCTCGGCGGCGGCCTTCGGTGTCGGCGCGGCAGTGCCGCCGTGCTGCTTCACCCACTGGTCGGCCTTGGCCGAGGTTCGGTTGTAGACGGTCAACTCGTGCCCGCCGCGCGCCTTCAGGTGCCCGGCCATCGGATAGCCCATCACCCCGAGCCCGATGAATGCGACCTTTGCCATGTCCCTAAGCTCCCTCTCGCGTGCGTGTATACGCTGGTCGCCGCGGGTTCTAGCGCATCGCAACCCGATTGTCAGGGGCGCCCGGTCATACAAACGGGGTCCGCCGCAAGCGGCGCCGGTGCCAGAAGCCCCGCCTTTCGCAGGCCGTCGAGGAAATGCTCCCGATGGGCCGGATCGGCATAGGACACCGTCACGTCCAGATAATCCTCGACTGCGGGAGGCTCGACCCGGTGCGCCTCCTCGATCAGGGGGGCGGCTTCCTCGAGGCGCCCGAGCTGGCCGAGGGCGGCAAGCAGCGCCAGCAGCACGGAGTAAGGGCGCCAGATGCGCAGCGCGCATTCGCCGTAGTGCGCCGCCTCCTCGTAGTTGCCGAGCTGGTAGTGCGCCAGCGATACCTCGGTGAGGATCTCGAACAGGATCGGATCGTTGGGGCTGAGACGCAGGCAGCGCTGGAGCGGATCGAGCGCCTCGGCGAAGTGGCCGACACCGATGCGCGTCCAGCCGAGCGAGAAGTAGCCGAGAGCGAAGTTCGGACTGTGGTCGACCGCCTGCTGCGCTTCCGCCAGGGCCTTCCTGTGGCGGCCGGTCATGACGCTCGTCATGGCGAGCATGTAGTGGGCATAGGCGTCGCGCGGGTCCAGTTCGGTCGCGCGTCGGGCGGCCTCGTCGGCCGCCGCCATGTCGCGCCTGGTGTCCTCGCTCCATCCCCAGCGGGCCCTTCCGTACAATACCCGCGACAGTCCCAGATGCCCCCGCGCAAGCGTCGCGTCCAGCTCGATCGCGCGGCGGAAGAGAGCTTCGGCGCGCAGCGAATCCTCGGGGTTGAACCGGTAGTGGTGCCACATGCCGCGCATGAAGCAGTCGTAGGCGTCGAGGTTGTCCGGGCTGCGTTGGGCCGCCCTCTGGCCCTCGCCGATCAGGATCTCGGGCTCGATCGCGCCGACGGCGCTCTGGGTGATCTCGTCCTGCACGGCGAACACGTCGGCGAGATCCCGGTCGTAGCGTTCGGCCCAGAGATGGTTGCCGGTCTCGGCCTCGATCAGCTGGACGGTGATGCGGACGCGCTGGCCAGCCTTGCGCACGCTGCCCTCCAGCACGTAGCGCACCCCCAGTTCCCGCGCGACCTGCTTCACGTCGATCGACCGGCCCTTGTAGGAGAATGTCGAGTTGCGGGCGATGACGAAGAACCACCTGTAGCGCGACAGCTCGGTGATGATGTCCTCGGTGATGCCGTCGGCGAAGTACTCCTGCTCCGGGTCGCCGCTCATGTTGGCGAAGGGCAGCACGGCGATCGACGGCTTGTCGGGAAGCGAAGGAGTATCCCCCGGCATGCCCGGCTCGGCGGCCTCCTGCAGGCGCCAGCCCACTCGGTAGACCGTGATCGGCCGTGGGATGTTCTTCAACGTCCGCTCCCCGAGCCGGGTGATCGGAAAGGCGAGCTTGTTGTCGATCTGGTCGCGCAGCGCACCGGATATGCAGATGCCTCCCGGCGCCGCGATTTCCTGGAGGCGCGACGCTACGTTCACGCCGTCGCCCAACAGGTCACCGTCCTCGACGATGACATCGCCCAGATTGATGCCGATGCGGAACACCATGCGCCGATCCGCCGGAAGGTCGGTGTTGTGGCGATCGAGCGCGCGCTGGATGGCCACTGCCGCCCGCACGGCCTGCACCGGGCTGGCGAACTCGACCACCAGGCTGTCCCCGGCCGAGCCGAAGATGCGGCCACATCGGCCGCCAGGATCGCTGCGAGCCTGCGTTCCATGCCGGCGCGCTCCCGATGATGCCGCGGCATCATACTCCCGGCAGGCCGGCACCGGAAGCAACCGCTTCGATGTCCGGCTCGACCCGGGGTTGCCGGATGCGCTTCGCGCTGTACGTCCGCATAGCCGCATCTCGGCATTCGAGCCGACCTTGTGACCCGGTTGGACGGTCCGGCTTCCGGTCGGCGCGAAGCTCTGTCAGGATCGGGCCATGCGACACGGACCGACATCGGGCGCCGCCCCGGACGCGGAGGGGCAGGGCGGGGGGCCATGGCTGGCCCGCCGGCGCGGCTACCATCACGGCAACCTCGCCGAGGCGCTGATCGAGGCGGCCCGACGGCTGATCGCCGAGCAGGGCCCGGCGGGTTTCACGCTGAAGGACGCCGCCAAGCTCGCTGGAGTCAGCCCGGCCGCTCCCTACCGCCACTTCAAGGATCGCGCGGCGCTGATCGCCGCCGTCTCCGACCGGGGCTTCGACCTGTTCGCCGCGCGCCTGCAGGCCGCTGCCGCTGCTGCCACCGATCCGGCCGAGGCGTTCAACCGCCTGGGCGAGGCCTATCTCGCCTTCGCCGCCGAGGAGCCCGGCTACTACGCGGCCATGTTCGATTCGGGCGAGGCGGTGCGTGCCGACAACGACGCGGGCGCTGGCGCCTTCCGCATCCTCGTCGACGGGCTGGTCAGGGCCTACGGAACTGATGCCTTTGGCGGCACCGATCCGCGCCTGGTGGCGCTGCAGGTGTGGGCGCTGTCGCACGGGGTCGCCACGCTGTCCGCAGCCGGTCGCCTGCCGCGCGGGCCAGGGGTGCCGGGCGCGGCGGAGGTCCTGTCGCGCGGCGTCGAGGCGCTGGTCAGGGGCGCCTGCGGCGGAGCGGGCGACGAGACCTCCGGCGGCTGATAACACCTGCTGCCGTTTTTTTGCTCCTGGCCCCTTGAACGCCGCGGCCCGCCCGACCATGTGAATGTCGTTCACATTGTCAGACGGAGGTGCCGCGATGGCGAGTGGTGCGAGTTGGGCTGATGCGTGGGGGCCGGGCGTCACCGCCGGGCCGCCGCGCGAGAACGGGCGCAACGGGTCGATCCAGGACCCGGACGGGCGTCGGTGGAAGACCTGGGAGATCGTGGCGGTGGTCGCCGGCTTCCTGATCTTCTGGCCGATCGGCTTGGCGTTTCTGTTGTACAAGTTGTGGGGAGGGCGCGCGATGGCGTGGAAGCGCGAGCATGGACACGAGTTCTCGTGGGGGTGCAGCCGGCGCAATGGCCACCGCCGCGATGGACTGCGTGGCACCACCGGCAACTTCGCCTTCGAGGAGTACAAGGCCGCCGAACTCGAGCGGCTGGAGAAGGAGCGCCAGCGGCTTGCCGACGAGCAGCGCGCCTTCGGCGAGTTCCTCGACGAACTGAAGCGCTCGAAGGACCGCGAGGAGTTCGATCGTTTCATGGC
>JAEYRQ010000244.1 GCA_023435545.1 Pseudomonadota bacterium
CCTCGATGGCGACCGACTTGCGGCCCTCGCCGAGGCTCTTGCCGGCGAACAGGTCGAACACCGAGACCTCGGCGATCAGCGCCTTGTCCGCCCCCCTCGCCGCCCGGATCAGGTCGCCGGCATTCACCTCCTCGGCCACCACGCAGGCGAAGTCGCGCCGGCCGGGCATCAGGTCGGAGGCATCGAGCGGCGGCTTGGCCCGCGTCGGCCTGGCCTTGGGCGCGGGCAGCGCCTCGAGCATCACCTCGAAGGCGACCAGCGGCCCCTCGACATCGAGCGTTTCCAGCATCGCCGGGTGGATCTCCCCGAATCGCGCGAGCACGGTCTTGGGGCCGAGCATGATTCGTCCGGAGCGGCCGGGATGGTACCAGTCGCCGCCGCCCGTCCAGACCTGCACGGAGGCCGTCGGCGCGCCGATCGCTGCGAGCACCGCCATGGCATCGGCCTTGGCGTCGAAGGCATCCACCGGTCCGGCCGGACCCGACCAGTGGCGGCCCGTCCGCTCGGCCTTGGCGGTGCCGCGGCGGACACCGGCGGCGATCTCGTGCTGATCGTCCGGCCGGGCCCCGAGATAGACCGCGCCGACCTCGAACAGCGCCGTGTCAGCAAAGCCGCGGTCGGCGTTCTTCTGCGCCGCTGTGATCAGGCCGGGCAACAGGCTCGGCCGCATGTCGCTCATCTCCGAGGAGATCGGGTTCGACAGGGCGAGCTCGAGCGAACCGCCGCCGAAGGCCTGCGCATGCTGCTTCGGGATGAACGACCAGGTGACCGCCTCGACGAGGCCGCGCGCGGCGAGCGTGCGCCGGGCGAAGCGGGCGCGGTTCTGGCGAAGCGTCAGCACCGGCTTCGGCACACCCACGGATCGCGGCAGCGCCACGGTCGGCACCCGGTCGACGCCGACAATGCGCGTCACCTCCTCGACGAGGTCGGCCGCCTCGTGGACGTCCGGGCGCCAGGTCGGCGGTGCGACCTTCACCGTATCCTCTTCCCCGGCAACCCAGAAGCCGAGCCTCGTCAGGATCGAGCGGATCTCGATGAAGGAGAGGTCGAGCCCGGTCAGCCGCCGGACCTCGTTCGGATTGAAGTCGATCACGCGCGATGGATCGGGGATCTCGCCGGCGAGCAGCACCTCGCTCGCCTCGCCGCCGCACATATCCAGCACCAGCGCGGTGGCCATCTCCAGCCCCGGCAGGGTGAAGGCCGGATCGACACCCCGCTCGAACCGGTAGCGGGCATCCGACTGGATGCCCAGCGCGCGACCGGTGCGGGCGATGTTGGCGGGATCCCACAGCGCCGATTCGATCAGCACGTCGGTGGTGCCCTCGTCGCAGCCGGAATGCTCGCCGCCCATGATGCCGCCGATCGATTCCGGGCCGGTCTCGTCGGCGATCACCACCATCGAAGGATCGAAGCGGTAGGTCCGCCCGTCCAGCGCCAGCAGTTCCTCGCCCTCCCGGGCATGGCGCACGACCAATCCGCCCTTCACCTTGGCCGCGTCGAAGACGTGCAGCGGGCGGTTGCGGTCGTAGGTCATGTAGTTGGTGATGTCGACGAGCGCGTTGATCGGCCTGAGCCCGATCGCCTTCAGCCGGCGCTGCAGCCAGTCCGGCGACGGCCCGTTCCTGACGCCGCGCACCAGGCGCAACGCGAAGGCCGGGCACAGATGCGCCTCGTCGGCCGGGAAGTCGAGGCTCACCGTCACCGGGCAGGGGAAGCTGCCGGGAACGCGCTTCGGCTCCTTGGTGATCACCGCCCCCATGTCGGCTGCGGCGAGGTCGCGGGCGATGCCGGCGATGCCGAGCGCGTCCGGCCGGTTCGGCGTCACCGCCACCTCGATGACGGGATCGTTGAGGCCCATCACCTCGGCGAGTGGTGTGCCCACGGGTGTGTCGGCCGGCAGGTCGATGATGCCCTCGTGCTCGTCGGACAGGCCCATCTCGCGCTCGGAGACCAGCATGCCGTTCGACTCGACGCCGCGGATCTTGGTGGGCTTCAGGTCGATGCCGGTGCCGGGGATGTGCGTCCCGGACGGCGCGAACACGCCGCGCATGCCGGTGCGCGCGTTCGGCGCACCGCAGACCACCTGCACCTGCTCGGTGCCGGTGTCGACGATGCAGACCCGCAGCTTGTCGGCGTTCGGGTGCGGCTCGGCGGAGACCACATGGGCCACCCTGAAGGCGGCGAGCGCGGTCGCCGGATCCTCGATCCCCTCGACCTCGAGCCCGATCAGGCTGAGCTTGTCGGCGATCTCGGGAAGCGAGGCATCGGTGTCGAGATGCTCCTTCAGCCAGGAAAGGGTGAATTTCATCGGCTCAGCCCTCCCGCCAGGCTCGGGACATCGAGGGCGGCGAAGCCGTAATGCTTCAGCCACCTGAGGTCGGCCGAGAAGAAGGCCCTCAGGTCCGGGAGGCCGTATTTCAGCATGGCGATGCGGTCGATCCCCATGCCCCAGGCGAAGCCCTGGTAGCGGGCAGGATCGAGGTTGCAGTGGCGCAGCACGTTGGGATGGACCATGCCGCAGCCGAGGATCTCCAGCCAGTCGTCGCCCTCGCCGATCTTCAGCTCCTTGCCCGAGCGGTCGCAGTTGATGTCGACCTCCATCGACGGCTCGGTGAACGGGAAGTGCGAGGCGCGGAAGCGCATCTTGACGTCGTCGATCTCGAAGAATGCCTTGCAGAATTCCTCGAGCACCCATTTCAGGTGCCCCAGATGGGCGTGCTCGTCGATCACCAGACCCTCGACCTGGTGGAACATCGGCGTGTGGGTCTGGTCGTAGTCGCAGCGGTAGACGCGCCCCGGCACGATGATCCGGAGCGGCGGCTCCTGGCTCATCATCGTGCGGATCTGCACCGGGCTGGTATGGGTGCGAAGCAGCATGCGCGAGCCGTCGGGGCTCTCCGGGAAATAGAACGTGTCCATCTCCTGCCGGGCCGGATGGTCGGCGGGGATGTTGAGCGCGGTGAAGTTGTGGAAGTCGTCCTCGCCGTCCGGTCCTTCGGCCACCGCGAAGCCCATGTCGGCGAAGATCGCCGTCAGTTCGTCCATCACCTGGCTGACCGGATGGATGCGGCCCGCCTCCAGCGCGCTTTCGCGCACCGGCAGTGTGACGTCGACCTTCTCCGTCGCCAGCCGCCGCTCGAGTTCGACCGCCTTCAGGTCGGCGCGGCGGGCGGCGATCGCCTCGCCGACGCGGTCCTTCAGCCCGTTGATCGCCGGCCCCATGGTCCGGCGCTCCTCCGGCGACATCGATCCGAGCGTCTTGAGCAGGTCGCTGACCGAGCCCTTCTTGCCGAGAGCCGCGACGCGCACGGTCTCGAGCGCCGCCTCGTCGGCGGCACCTGTCACCTGTCCCAGAATTTCCGATTCAAGCCGCGCGATGTCGGCCATCACGTCGTCTCCCGTCTTCTCTCGGTTGTCGAGGAAACGGGCCCGGAGCGTGGATTGCCTGTTCCGGACCCCGATAC
>JAEYRQ010000288.1 GCA_023435545.1 Pseudomonadota bacterium
TCGATGAACGGGAAGCGCCTGGCGATGGCGGTCGCGAGGAACAGATCGGTCGCGGTGGCCAGCACCACCTGCCGGCCCTTCGCCTTCTCGGCGGCGGCAAAGGCGGCGAGTTCCTCGTTGACGGGAAGCGAGTCGACATCGACCGCTACCTGCTCGGCGAGGCGGCGCTTGAGCACCGCGCGCCCCTGCATCAGCCAGCGCGCCACCTTGAAGACGCCGAGCGGATTGCGGCGCAGGAAGCCGATCGCGGTCTCGTGCAGGATGTCGCAGCGGATCAGGCTGCGGTCGAGATCCAGCACCAGCGGGGGCAAGTCGCAGTACGCGCCGGACTCCCCCGTCTCGGCATGAATCGATCGTTTGGCCGTGCGCAAAGCCGCGGTCATCGTGCAAGTCCGTTCAATTGTCGGTCGTGGCCGTCCGGGATCCAAGAAAGTCGAGCAGCCGGCAAATTGCAAATTAACGTCTTGGTAAGAGTTAACGGCTCGGAAGACTGTGATCGGAGGATCAGCGGCACGTCGGGCCGGCCCTAGGCTACTCCAGGAATACCGTGACACTCGCCGACTTGCCGTCAGCGTCAACCACCGAGAGGGTAGAGAAGCCGGCGCCGTCCGGCTGCCAGGGGACATCGCGGCGGCGCTGCACGGCATCGACGGGGCGGCCGTTGGCGAACCATTGGAAGGGGGGACGCCCCCCGTCGAGCTTCACCACCAGGGGCCGGGGCCGGCCGTCGAGAGCCTGCTGCAGGGCGACCCTGGCACCGTCCGGGGGGAAGACGATGGCCGGCGGCGCTTCCGGCGTCGCCATTCCCGCGATCGGCCGCAGCGGATCGAATCGCCTGAGCGCCGGCGGCAGGTCAGCGGCCCGTGCGATCAGCGTGCCTTCCGGCGGCGGGGAGAGCGGCACTCGCCGACCGCCGAGCCGCTCGAAGGCATCGAACAGGAGCGGAGCAGCGGTGGAGCGTCCCGACAGGCCAGGAACCGAGGCGCCGTCCGGACGGCCGACCCAGACGCCGATGACGTGCCGGCCGTCGAATCCGACCGACCAGGCGTCGCGATAACCGTAGGAGGTGCCGGTCTTGTAGGCGAAGCCCGCGCCAGCGCGGCCGGGCGCCGGCGGCGTTCCCATGAGGATGTCGTTGACAAGCCATGCTGCGCGCGCATCGAGAAACTCGCCCTTCCCGGTGATGACGGCATCGGGATCCCGCGTCAGGATGATCGGCCTCCCGTCCTGGGCGAGGCCGGAGAAGAGGGTCACCAATCCGTCCAGCGTCATGCCGACGCCGCCCAGGCCCACCGGCAGTCCCGGCACATCGCCCTTGGGCAGCACCGGCGCCGCGCCGGCCCGGCGCATGCGCGCGACGAGGCGGGTGGGGCCGACCGCCTCCAGCAGACGAATTGCCGGGATGTTGAGCGACTGCTGCAGCGCCTCCCGCACGCTGACCGTGCCCTGATAGCCGAAATCGAAGTTGCGGGGCCGATAGGTGCCGAAACTGGTGGGACGGTCATCGATCAGCGTCTCGGGAAGGGCCAGCCCCTCCTCGAAGGCGAGGCCGTAGATCAATGGCTTCAGCGTCGAGCCGGGCGAGCGGACCGCGCGCACCATGTCGACCTGGCCGGCGCGGCCGGCGTCGAAGAAGTCTGCCGAGCCGACCTCGGCCAGCACCTCGCCGGTGGAATGGTCGACGACGAGGATGGACGTAGACAGGCGTGCGCCCATGCCGGCCGCCCGGTCGCGGGCAAGGGTCTCCAGCCTCGTCTGCAGGCCGGCGTCCAGGGTCAGGCGTCGGACATTCGCGTTCCAGTCCGCCCCTGCCACGAGCCGCGACAGATGCGGAGCGAGGTTGGGCATGTCCCGCCGCGCCTCCGGCACGCGGGCCGCCACGGCGGCCTCCACCTCGTCGGCCTCGATGACGCCGGCGGCGACCATCCGGTCGAGCACGCGGTCGCGTGCCGCTTTCGCCGTGGCGAGGTGGCGGTCCGGGCGGCGGGCCTCCGGCGATTGCGGCAGCGCGACGAGCAGCGCCGATTCGGCGAGCGACAGGCGGCGCGGCTCGCGACCGAACCAGGCGATCGAAGCCGCGCGAACGCCTTCCAGGTTACCGCCATAGGGGGCGAGCGTCAGGTAGAGCGACAGGATCTCCGCCTTGTCGAACTCGAGCTCCAGCCGGATCGCATCGCGCATCTGCACGAGCTTGGCGGCGAGGCTGCGCTCTGAGCGCGGATTGAGCAGGCGGGCGACCTGCATCGTCAGCGTCGAGCCGCCCGAAACGATGCGCCCCGAGGTCGCCAGCTGCCAGGCCGCGCGGCCGAGCGCCAGCGGATCAACGCCCGGATGGCCCCAGAACCGGCCGTCCTCGTAGGCGATCAGCATGTCGAGGAAACGGCGGTCGACGGTATCCGCGCTGGCGGCGAACCGCCAGCGACCGTCAGCGATCGCGAAGGGCTTCAGCAGCGCCCCGTCCCGGTCGACCACCTCCCGGGAGACCTCGACCGACCGGGCGCGGGCCACCGTCTCCGCCCCGCCCGGCGCGGTGAGGAAGGCGCCGACGGCGGCGCTCGACGCGACGAGGCAAGTTGCCCCCAGCGCGCCGACGACGGCACGAACCACCGGAACCTGGTCTCCGCCGGCCATCGCCAGGGCCGATCCGCGGCCGCTACGGCCGCGGACCCAGGGCCTCGATG
>JAEYRQ010000429.1 GCA_023435545.1 Pseudomonadota bacterium
CAGCAGGAGACCCCGCCCCGCACCCGCCTTGCGAAGGGCGGGCCGCTGGCCCCCGATCCTTCCCGGAAAAAGGGCGGGCCGCTGGCCCGCCGGGCCGCGATCGCCTGCGGCATGATTCCCTTCCGCACCTTCCTCTGGAAGGTCCACGGCCTGCCCGCCTTCACCATAGACGCGGCGGCGGATGCCGTCCGCCGCCTCTGCGGCGCGCAAGGCCGGCCGCTGGCATCCCGCGCCAACCCTGTCCCCGGACTTGATCCGGGGATCGACCACGACGCGGACGCCGCCGCCCGCTGGCGGGCGCTCTGGAAGTCCTACGAACGCTGGCGGCGGGAGCCCCGCGAGCCATGAGCCGGCCGGCGCGCGTGACAATCGGCGACGTTGCCGCCATGCTCGGCCTGCCGCTGCGGTCCATCCAGTGGATGGCCGCTGCCGGCGAGATTCCCGGCGCCGCCAAGCTTGGCCGGCGCTGGACCTTCGATCCGGCGAAGATCGACGCCTGGATCCGCGACAAGGAACGGGAGGTCGCATGCCGAAGCGAAAGGCCCCGCCCGGCTGCTACTGGCGCGGCGATGTCCTCTGGGCGCGCGCCAAGGTCGCCGGCCGCGAACACCGATGGAGCCTACGCACGGGCAATGTCGGCATTGCGGCACGGCGCCGCGAAGCCGGCGTCGAGACGCTGATCGCCGGGAGCCACTACGGCGAGATCACCGTCTCCTACGAGGACGCCTTCGTCGCCTGGGCGAAGCATCTCGTCAGCCATGTCGCCCCCTCGACCGCCACCCGCTATGCCGTCTCGCTCGGCCGCCTCGAGCATCACCTGCGGGGCAGGGACATCCGCGCGATCGACCGCGCGCTGATCGCCGCGATCGTCGAGGAGCGGCGCGAGGCCGGCGTCACTACCGCCACCATCCGCCGCGATCTCGGCGCGCTGTCGAGCCTCCTGGGCTTCGCCGAGGACGAGGGCTGGCGCGAGGGCAACCCGGCGCTGGAGCGCATCCGCCGGCTGAAGGAGCGGCGCGATCCGATCGTGCTTCCCGCCGCTGCCGATGTCGCCGCCGTCGAGGCGCTGCTGCCGGGCAACCTGCGCCTGCTGGTCGCCGCCGCCCGCCTCACCGGCTGCCGCCAGTCCGAGCTGGTCACCGCGCTGCGCGCCCGGCTCGATCACCAGCGCCGCCAGCTCACCGTCATCGGCAAGGGCAACCGCCTGCGCGTGGTCGAGCTGTCCGACGCGGCCTGGTCCGTCGTCGCCCGCGCGCCGGTCGCGCTGCGCTGCAAATGGCTGTTCTGGCACGGCGAGGGATCGCCCTACCGCAACGTCGCCAGCCGCTTCGCAGGCTACGTCCGGGTGGCACACAAGGTGGCACAGCGGGAGGGCCGCCCGTTCCGCCCCTTCCGCTTCCACGACCTGCGCCATCTCTACGCGGTCGAATGGCTGAAAACCGGCGGCAGCATCTACGATCTCCAGCAGCACCTCGGCCACAGTTCGATCAAGACGACGGAGATCTATCTCGCCTACCTGACACCGGCCGAAGCCGCCGCGGCGAAGCAAGGGGTGGCACGCGATGGGGCACAGCTTCGCCGGGTCGGCACAGCCGCCGCGCCGGAAACCGGCGACGGATCAACAGCTTGAAGGCATTGGGGAAGAACGCGGGCGTGTGGTTAGCAAACCGCCGCCTTCGACCGCTCGGCCACGTCTCCGCTGGGCGGATTGCCTACAGACCAAAGGCTTCGAGGTCAACGGCCGATCGCGCAGCTGGCGCAGTTCGCCCGGGCGAGAGCGCATTGCGCCGGCACCGGAAGTGCCACGGGCCGCTCCCGCAAGTTTTCGCTCAGGGCGGCCCCCTTGATCAGCGCCGACGGAACCAGCGCCCAGCGTGCAGCGCTGGCCGTCGTCCCGTTCGCCCGCAGGGCAAGCACCGGCGCGTCCAGGCCAAGGTGCCCATCGAACCATGCCTAACCGGTCGTCGCCCCGGATCGAGCGCGCACCGCGGCTCGCGCCGCAGGGGCCTCAGTGCAGATTGAGCCACTCGCGCGCGGCCCGCTGTGCCTCGGCGACCTGGACGGCCGACATCTCGCAGGCGACTTCCTGCCGGTAGCCGGCAGCAGCCGAATGCCCCTTCGCCGCCGCGATGTTGAACCACTTGTGGGCGGAGACGAGATCCGGCTCAACCGCTCGGCCGATGGAATACATCATTCCCAGTCGGAAGAAAATGTCGGCGCTATCGGCACCCTGCGCAAGTCCTGCCTCTTCGTGAGACTGAATATCGAAGCGGGCCATCGTGAATTACTCCCTCGATCGCGATGTCCATTTGTCCCCTGAACCGCTTTGTCCGGTTCGTCCGTCCGACGGCCTCCACCGTCAAACAGGAGACTGACTCGCCCGCTTGAATCCCAGGTAAAGCAATTTGATGAATATTCGCCGAAAATTCTACGAACACGAAGTAAATTCATCCCCCGTTAGGCAACGCAACGCCCGGTTTGCGGGCCTCCCGGCCATTCCTTTCCGAAGCGTTGCCGCCCAGCCTTTACCGAATGCTCACCAGAATCCGCAACTCGACCAGCCTTGCCGGCCGCCGGGACGTCGGTTAGCGTTCCGCATTGAACCTGCGGCGGGATACACCGCGTGCGATACGAGGGAGGGTGGCATGCACCAGCCGATGCGGCGGTGGGCGGTCGTCCTGCTTGCGACGACGATTGCGGCGGTTCTCGGCGGCAGCCCGGCCCGCGCGGATCCGACAGGAACCTGGCTAACGCAGTCCGGCGAGACACGGGTCAAGATCGCCCCGTGCGGCGCCGCTTCGTGCGGCACGGTCGTCTGGCGGAAGGCGCCCGGGACCGATACGAAGAATCCAGATCCGGCCAAGCGCAGCCGGCCGATTGTCGGCGTCCAGATGTTCTCCGGAGTGAAGAAGACCGGCGACAACGAGTGGACCGGCCAGCTCTACATTTTCGAGGACGGCAAGACCTATACCGGCAAGCTGAGCATGCAGGGCAGCGACAGCATGAAGCTGTCCGGCTGCGTGCTGGGCGGTCTGGTCTGCCGCAGCCAGGTATGGACGAGGGTTCAGTAGCCGGGCCGGAGCCGGACCGGTTCGCCGGCGGCTGCCTGTGCGGCGGCGTCCGGATCGAGGCGGTGGGACACCCCCGGCGGGTTGGCCTCTGCCATTGCCTGGAGTGTCGCAAGCACCATGGCGCCCTGTTCTACGCGGCGGCGATCTACCCTCGTGAGGCCGTTGCGGTCAGCGGCGAGACGCGCGCCTATGCCGGGCGGCATTTCTGTCCCCGGTGCGGCTCGTCCGTCTACGCGCGCTCCGGCGACGAGATCGAGGTGCATCTCGGCTCCCTGGATGCTCCCAACCAGCTGATGCCCTCCTACGAATGCTGGACGGTCCGCCGCGAATCCTGGCTGCCCCCGTTTCCGCTCGAGGCGCGATATGAGCGGGATCGGGACGAGGCGGATCAAGCCGACGAGTAGTTGGCCAGTGATGCGTCTTGCCCCGTGCTGGAAAGGAGCTATGCCCCCGACGGGCCGATTTCCTCCGTCATCCCGGACGGCCTGAAAGGCTGATCCGGGATGGGGAGGGCACCCCACTACCGTCGAGGCATCCCGATCCCGGATAGCCGCACACACGGCTTCCGGGATGACGTGGGATCGACAGCCTGCGGTCTCAGCCCCGCGCGCGCTGTCCGAAGAGGACCTTCTGGGCCTCCTTGTCGTCAGCGAGGTTCATGCGCTTCTCCTCGCCGACCGCGACGGCGCGCTGCACCGCCGGACGGGACAGAATACGGTCGAGCCATATTTTCACATTGGGGAACTCGGCGATGTCGACGCCCTGCCGCTCCCAGCCTCGCGTCCAGGAGACGATCGCCATATCGGAGATTGAGTAGTCCCCGGCGACGTATTCGCGGCCCTCGAGGCGCTTGTCCAGGACGCCATAAAGCCGGTTCGCCTCGTCCTCGTAGCGCTTGATCGCGTAGGGGATCTTCTCTGGTGCGTAGTTGCGGAAATGGTGGTTCTGGCCGAGCATCGGGCCGATGCCGCCCATCTGCCACATCAGCCACTCCTCGACCTCGACGCGGGCGCGCTCGTCGGTCGGATAGAACTTCCCGGTCTTGCGGCCGAGGTATTGGAGGATGGCGCCGGATTCGAAGACGGAGATGGGCTTTCCGCCCGGTCCCTCGGGATCGACGATCGCCGGCATCCGGTTGTTTGGCGAGATCGCCAGGAACGCCGGCTCGAACTGCTCGCCCCGGCCAATGTTGACGTACTTCACCTCGTAGGGAAGCCCCGCCTCCTCCAGGAAGATGGTGATCTTCCAGCCGTTTGGCGTGGGCCAATAATGGAGTTTGATCGGCTTCGTCATCCGTTGGCGCTCCAGAGAGGACGACGGAGCGCCGGCCGGCGCCCGTCAGGATCGCCGGGAGATATGTCGCGGCGTCCGCGGTCGGACAAGCAGGACACGCGCGCGTTGACCGCGGGCACGGTGCAGATCGGGCTCGCTGCCGACTGCAAGGACGTTCGGGGGCGGCCCCTTCAATGGCGGCGCGGCCGGCCGCGGAAGGCCGATGATCCAGGTGGCAACCAGGAAGGCAGGCAC
>JAEYRQ010000454.1 GCA_023435545.1 Pseudomonadota bacterium
ACGATTTCCTGACGCTGCTCCAAGACGACCGTGACACGGCCCCGCCGTCGCTTGCCGGCAAGTGGAAGGTGGTGGTGATCGATGACGATCCCGCCGTTCACGACGGCACGCGCTTCGCGCTCTACGACTACGAGCTGAACGGTCAGGGGTTGGAGATCCTCTCCGCCCACTCAGCGGCCGAGGGCCGCCGCGTGCTGCGCGACAATCCGGACACGGCGGTGGTACTGCTCGACGTCGTCATGGAGAGCGACACCGCCGGCCTCGAGCTGGTGGACTATCTGCGCAAGGAACTCAAGAACGAGACGGTGCGCATCATCCTGCGCACCGGCCAACCCGGTCAGGCGCCGGAGCGACGGGTCATCGTCGACTACGACATCAATGACTACAAGGCCAAGACCGAGCTTACCGCCGACAAGCTGTTCACCACCCTGACCGCCGCGCTGAGGAGCTACCAGCAGCTCCAGCGCATGGTCGAGACCCGGCGCGGGCTGGAGATCATCATCGAGGCAGCATCGACGCTGTTCGATTTCCGCTCGATGCAGCGGCTCGCCGAGGGGGTGCTGACCCAGCTCGCCTCGCTGCTCAACGTCTCCTGTGCCGGTATCCTGGTGCTTCGCGAGAATGTTCAGGCCGGAGACAGCTCCATCTCCGTCCTCGCCGGGTCGGGATGCTACAGCGGGCTTGCCGGGGCGGATTCGCCCGAGCGGCTGGACGAGGACCTGCGCCGGCTGGTCGACGCGGCGTTCGAGCGACGCTGCAACGAGTTCGAAGGTCGCCGATCGGTGATCTATCTCGAGACCCAGTCGGGCCGCGAGGTGATCGTGCTGCTGGAGGCCGACAAGCAGCTTTCCGAGACGGACCGGGCGCTGGTCGAGGTGTTCTGCTCACGGCTGTCCGTCGCCTTCGACAACGTCATCCTCTACGAGCAGCTCCAGGAGGCGAACGCGCGCCTCGAGGAGCGGGTCGCCCAACGCACCGCCGACCTGAAGCGCGCCAACGCCTTCAAGAACGAGATCCTCGGCATCGTCGCGCACGATCTGAAGAATCCCCTGTCGGTCATCCTCGGCCGTGCCGACATGCTGGGCGATCAGGTACGCCGTACGCCGATGCCGCTCGAGAGCGCCTGCAATCAGGTGGAGCAGATCGCGGTGGCGGCCAGGCGGATGACGCAGATGGTCGAGGGCCTGATCGTCGAGGCCATGAACGACGCCGACGACATCTCCATCCAGCGACAGCCAGTCGACGTCGCCTCTCTCGTCGAGGAGGTCGCCCAGGCCAATCGCACGCTCGCCGCCCGCAAGGATCAGGTGCTGGACGTCTCCTGCGCCCCCACCGTGCGAATCGAGGCCGATATCGACCGTTTGCGCGAGGCGGTCGACAATCTGGTCTCCAACGCCGTCAAATACACGCAGCGCGGCGGCACGGTGGTGATCCACGCCGAGGCCGGAGACGGCGAGGTGGCGATCCGCGTCCGCGACACGGGACCCGGTCTGACCGAGGAAGACATGGGTCGGCTGTTCGGTCGCTTCCAGCGGCTGACCGCCAAGCCGACCGGCGGCGAATCCTCCACCGGCCTCGGCCTGTCTATCGCCAAGCGCATCGTCGAACTGCATGGCGGGCGCATCACCGCCGAGAGCCCCGGTCCGGGAAAGGGCAGCACCTTCTCGATCGTGCTGCCTGCAAACGGCTGATCTGGCTCAGTCGTCGAAGGGCAGCCCGACATAGTTCTCGGCAAGCGTCCGCATCGCCGCCTCCGAACGCGTCACGTAGTCGAGTTCGGCGAGCTGGATCCTGCGGCCGAACGGTCCGGTGTCGTCGAAGCGGTGCAATAGAGACGTCATCCACCAGGAGAACCGCTCCGCCTGCCAGACGCGCCTGAGCGCGGTGGCGGAATAGGCCACCAGCAGGTCATCATTCGCCGTCCGGAACCAGCGCGAGAGCGCACGCGACAGGGTCCTTACGTCCGCGGCGGCGAGGTTGAGGCCCTTGGCCCCGGTCGGCGGCACGATGTGGGCGGCATCACCCGCCAGGAACAGCCGGCCATGCTGCATCGGCTCGGCGACGAAGCTCCTGAGCGGCGTCACCCCCTTCTGCAGCACGGGACCGCGCTCGAGCGGCCAGCCACCGGGGACTTCGGCGCGGGTTTCGAGTTCGTCCCAGATCCGCTCGTCGGGCCAGTCGGCGAGGTCGATATCGGCGGGACATTGCAGGTAGAGCCGGCTGACCGAGGGTGATCGCATGGAGAACAGCGCGAAGCCGTTGTCGTGCCGGGCGTAGATGAGCTCGTCCGATGAGGGCGGCGCTTCCGCGAGGATACCGAGCCAGCCGAACGGATAGACCCGCTCATAGACCCGCATCAGATCGCCGGGGATCGCCGCACGGCTGATGCCGTGGAATCCGTCGCAGCCGGCGATCACCTCGCAGTTCAAGACGTGCGCGACACCGCCCTGCCTGTAGCGTATCGACGGCGTCGTCGTGGCAATGCCGTCGAGGCCGTCCACATGCGCCTCGAACCGGATGTCGCCGCCTGCGGCCAGACGCGCGGCGATCAGATCCTTCACCACCTCGTGCTGGGCGTAGACCATCACCGACTTGCCGCCGGTGAGGGCCGGGAAGTCGATACGGTGCCGCTCGCCGCGGAACCTGAGCTCGATCCCGTGATGCAGCAGGCCGATTTCCGCCATCCGCTCGCCCAGTCCCGACTGGTTGAGGATGTCGACGGTGCCCTGCTCCAGCACGCCGGCACGGATGCGGCTTTCGACATAATCGCGGCTGCGCGCCTCCAGCACGACGGAGGCGATGCCTTCCAGATGCAAGAGATGCGACAGCAGCAAACCGGCAGGCCCGGCGCCGACGATTCCCACCCGGGTGCGCATGGTCTCCTCCGCGTCTTGTCGTTCTTGTGCGCAGGATGTATCGCCCGGGCGCCCTGCGAACAGACCAGCCACCGGGAAACGATGACCAGAATCGCCCTCCCTT
>JAEYRQ010000465.1 GCA_023435545.1 Pseudomonadota bacterium
CGGCCGCATGCAGCGCGGCGCCGGCCGCGTCGCGGTGGACCGCGTCCCGTACGTCATCGATCAGGCGGTCGCCGCCTTCGCCGATACCGAGCAGGTCGTGCTCATCGGCGCCAGGGCGCCGGTCGGCTTCTTCGCCTATCCCGGCAAGCCCAGCCGCATGCTGCCCGAGGCGTGCCGGGTGCTCGACCTCTTCGCGACCGGCGAGGACGCGGTCGCGGCGATTGCGGCGCTTGCCGACGAGGTGGGTGCGACCTCCGCGCCGCCGGCGCGGCTCGCCCCACGCCATCGTCCGGACATGCCGTCCGGCCGCCTCACGCCCGAGGCGATCGCGATCGCGCTGGCGCACCATATGCCGCCGGACGCGATCATCTGCGATGAATCGATCTCGTCCGGACGCGACTTCTTCCGCAGCACCTACGGTGCGGAGCCGCACGACTTCCTCCAGATCACCGGCGGGGCCATCGGGCTCGGCCTGCCCCTGGCCACCGGCGCCGCCTGCCCGGACCGCAAGGTGATCACGCTGCAGGCGGACGGGAGCGGCATGTATACGGTGCAGGCGCTCTGGACCCATGCGCGCGAGCGGCTCGACGTCGTCACCATCGTCTTCGCCAACCGCCGCTACCAGATCCTGCATGGAGAGCTGAAGAATGTCGGAGCGGGCAGCCCCGGCGAGAACGCACGGCGGATGCTCGACCTCGACGATCCGGCGCTGGACTGGGTGAAGCTCGCCGCCGGCATGGGCGTCGAGGCGGCGCGCGTCGAAACGCCGGAGGGCTTCGCGGACCTGCTCGCTGCAGCCTGTCGGCGCAAGGGGCCGTTCCTCATCGAGGCACTGATCTGAGCGGAACGGGGTGGGAGACATGGAAGCAATTAGACGCGTCCCGCATTGCAGCCACTGGGGCGCCTATGCGCTCCTCGTCGAGGACGGCCGGATCGTGGGCGTCGAGCCGTTCGAGCATGACCCGGCGCCGTCGCCGATCATCGAGTCCGTCCGGGAATGGGCAAATCCGGAGCGCCGCGTGCTGCGTCCCATGGTTCGCTCAGGCTGGCTGGAGAAGCGCGCAGGCAGCGACAGGCAGGGCAGGGGCCGGGACAGGTTCGTCCCCGTGAGCTGGGACGAGGCAACCACGCTCATGGCCGAGGAGATCCGCCGCGTAGCCGGCGGCTTCGGCAATGCTTCGATCTTCGCCGGCTCCTACGGCTGGACCAGTTGCGGCCGCTTCCATCATGCCTCCTCCCTGTTGAAGCGCATGCTCAACCTGGTCGGCGGCTACACAGGCCATGTCGACACCTATTCGATCGCGGCGGGGCCCGTCATCCTGCGTCATACGCTCGGCGACGACACGGCGAGCGGTGGGCACGCCAACACGCTCGACACCATTGCCGAGCATACCGAGACCCTCGTCGTCTTCGGGGCGCTGTCGCCACGCACCGCCCAGAACGAAGCGGGCGGCATCGCCCGCCACATGCTCGAGACGCAGTTGCGCAGGATCGCGCAGCGCGGCGTCAAGGTCGTCCTCGTCTCGCCGCTGCGCGACGACATGCCGGACTGGGTCGACGCCGACTGGTGGCCGATCCGCCCGAACACCGACACCGCGCTGATGCTCGGCCTCGCCGGCGAAATCGTGCAGGGAGGCCGCCACGATCGCGATTTCCTCGCCCGCTGCACCAGCGGCTCCGAGCGCTTCCTCGCCTATCTCGAGGGCCGCGACGACGGCCAGCCCAAGAACGCCGCCTGGGCTGCCGGCATCACCGGGCTGGATGCGGAGGCGATCCGGGCGCTCGCCCGCCGTCTGGTCGAGACGCGCAGCATGCTCACCGTCAGCTGGAGCCTGCAGCGGGCACACCATGGCGAGCAGCCGTTCTGGGCGGCGCTGGGGCTCGCTTCGGTGGTCGGCCAGATCGGGCTGCCCGGCGGCGGCGTCGGCTACGGCTTCGCGTCGCTCGGCGGCGTCGGCGCGCCGATCAACCTGGCGCGGTCGCCTGCTGTCCCGCAGCTCCCGCGGCCGATCGACAGCTTCATCCCGGTGGCGCGCATCAGCGACATGCTGCTCGAACCCGGCGGCACCTACACCTATGAGGGCCGGGCGCGGACCTACCCCGACACCCGGCTCGTCTACTGGGCGGGCGGTAATCCGTTCCATCATCATCAGGATCTCAATCGCCTGTCGGAAGCCTGGATGCGGCCCGAGACGATCATCGTCCAGGACCCGATGTTCACCGCCACCGCCCAGCGCGCCGACATCGTCCTGCCTGCGACCACCTCGATCGAGCGCAACGACATCGCCGGCAACAGGCGCTCCGACTTCATCCTCGCGATGCACAAGGCCATCGAGCCGCTGGGCCAATCCCGGTCGGACTTCGACATCTTCAACGCCATCGCCGGCAAGCTCGGCGTGGGCGACCGCTTCAACGAGGGGCGCGACGAGACGGGATGGCTGCGCCATCTCTACGAGACGAGCCGGGCGGACGCGTGGGAGCGGCTGGGCTTCGAGATGCCGGATTTCGAGAGCTTCTGGAACACGGGGTATGCCCGTTGCCCCGTCAAGGCCGAGCACACCTATCTCGCCGGGTACCGTGACGATCCGGGGAAGTACGCGCTCGCGACCGAGAGCGGCAGGATCGTGCTGGGCAGCGAGACGCTGGCGCGCCTCGACTATGCCGATTGCCGGGCCCATCCGGCCTGGATCGAGCCGGCCGAATGGCTCGGCAGTGCGGGGGCGGGAGAACTCCATCTCATCTCGCACCAGCCGGCGGGGCGGCTCCACAGCCAGCTCGAGACCGGGAGGGCGAGCATGGCGCTGAAAGGTAATGGCCGCGAGCAGGTCCGCATCAATCCAGAGGACGCGGTGGCGATTGGGATCGGCGACGGCGACACGGTCAGGCTATGGAATGCGCGCGGCGCCTGCCTGGCGACTGCCCGGGTTGCCGACAGCGTCCGGCCGGGCGTGGTCGTGCTGCCGACCGGGGCATGGTTCACGCCGACCGGCAACAGCGGGCTTGAGATCGCCGGCAATCCCAACGTGCTGACGCTCGATGTCGGCACGTCGAGATTCGGCCAGGGATGTTCCGCCCATACCTGTCTCGTTCATGTCGAGCCGTTCGCAGGCGAGGCGGGCGATGCCATCGAGACGTATCAGGAGAATCTCGCCGCGCTGGCGGCGATCTGAAGGAGCCAGACCATGACCGTTGCCCCAATCAGCCGGTTTCCCGTCCCGGAGATCAAGGACCTGCCGGACGACATCCGCGAGCGCATTCTCAAGGTGCAGGAGAAGGCCGGCTTCGTGCCCAATGTCTTCCTTGTCCTGGCGCCCCGCCCGGAGGAGGTCCGCGCCTTCTTTGCCTACCATGACGCGCTGATGGACAAGCCGGGTCC
>JAEYRQ010000476.1 GCA_023435545.1 Pseudomonadota bacterium
GTTGAGAGTTTTCCGTCCGAGCGGCTGAGCGGTGGCGGCGCGGCGATGCTGGCGGCGCGTCGGCACGCCGGTCTGGTGGTGGTCGAGGCCGGCGCCGGTCCGGCGGCAGGGGCGGCCGACCTGGCAGCGCTTGTGCTCGGGGCCGGATGTCCGGTGCTGGTGGTCAATCCGGACGGCGAGCAGGCCTCACGCAACTCCGAGTGAGCGCAGCAGGATGAGCGCGATGACGAGCGGTGCGAGATAGCGCACCGCCAGCCGCCAGAGCCAGCCGACCGGCCGGCCAAGCTCCACCTCGGAAAGCGCCTCCTCGCGGCGCCAGAGCCACCCGGCGATGACCGCGATCCCGATGCCGGCGATCGGCAGGAGGTAGTCCGACACCATGTGGTCGATCGCATCGAGCAGGCCGCGGCCGTCGAGCGTGACGTCCGCCAGTACCCCGAAGCTGAGCGCGCTCGGGACGCCGAGCGCCAGCACCAGCGCGCCGACACAGGCAACCGCGATGCGGCGGCTCACGCCGAACCCCATGACCCAGGCCACGGGCACCTCCAGGAGCGAGATCGCCGAGGTGAGCGCGGCCAGCGCCAGCAGCACGAAGAAGGCGAAGCCGAACGCTTCGCCCGCGGGCATCCTCGCAAATACCTCCGGCAGCACGACGAAGGCCAGCGCCGGCCCCTGCTCCGGCGCCATGCCGAAGGCGAAGACGGCCGGGAAGATCGCCAGACCGGCGACCAGCGCGAACAGGACGTCGCCGAAGGTAATGGCGAGCGCGGCACCCGGCAGGCGGTGTCCGCGGGCGAGATAGCCGCCATAGGTGGCCAGCACGCCCATCGCCAGCCCCAGCGAGAAGAAGGCCTGGCCGAGTGCCGCCAGATAGACCTGCGGCTCGCCGAGCGCCGTCCAGTCGGGCTTCAGCAGGAAGGCCGCGCCGGCACCGGCGCCGGGCAGGCTCAGGGCATAGGTCGCGAGGCCGATCACGGTCAGCCCGAGCAGCGGCATGATCACCCGATTGGCCGACTCGATGCCGCGGCGGATGCCGCCGGCGGTGACCAGGATGGTCAGGATCATGAAGGCCGCATGCCAGGCCAGTGGGGCGATCGGATCGGCGATGAAGCCGGCAAAATCGGCAGCAGCGTCGACCGGCGGCCGGGCGGCGGCGAGGTCGCTCGCGTAGGTCGCCAGGTAGCGCAGCGTCCAGCCGGCGATCACCGAGTAATAGCTGAGGATCAGGATGGAGCCGGCGACGGCCAGAAGACCGACATGGCGCAGCGGACTGCGCGGCGCCGGGTGGGCGAAAGCCCGGGTGACATCGCCCTGCGCGGCCCGACCCATCGCGAGTTCGGCGAGAAGGAGCGGCAGGCCGACGGCGAGGACGGCGCCGATGTAGACCAGCAGGAAGGCGCCGCCGCCATTCTCGCCGGCCACGTAGGAGAAGCGCCAGATATTGCCGAGACCGACCGCCGAGCCGAGCGTGGCGAGGATGAAGCCGAGCCTGCCGGACCACTGCTCGCGGCCGGTCATGGATGTGTGGCGGCGTCCGTGCCGTCGATGGACATGAGCCGCTCGCGGGTGTGGCCGAGCTCGTCCATCATCGTCCTCAGCCTGAGTGACAGCGCCGCGCGCATGCGCTCAGCCATGTCCGGATACTCCTGCAGCACCCGGCGCAGCAGCCGGCGGGTGATGGCATAGAGTTCGGTCGGCTCGATGATCTCCGCCGTCACCGGCCGTGTCGTCGGGCAGAGCAGCGCCAGTTCGCCGATCAGCGCGCCCGGCCCGGCCACGGCCACCTCCTCCGTCGCGCCGTCGCGGTCCTTCAAGAGCCGCACGGCGCCGGAGAGCACCAGGTAGCCCCCCTCGGCCTCGGCGCCCTCGCGGAACAGGATGGTGCCGGGCGGCAGGCTGTGCGGCTCTGCCGAGAAGGCAAGCAGCCGGAGCTGCTCGACCGAGAAGTCGGCCAGCAGCGGAATGCTCTTCAGCAGCAGGACGTCGTGGTCGAGCGTCACACCGTCTGGCTCCCCGCGGAGACGCGCGGCACCAGCTTGTAGCCACCGCTCTCGGTGATCAGCAGCTCGGCGTTCGAGGGATCACGCTCGATCTTCTGGCGCAGGCGGTAGATGTGGGTCTCGAGCGTGTGCGTTGTCACGCCGGCATTGTAGCCCCAGACCTCATGCAGCAGGACGTCGCGGGTGACGACCTTCTCGCCGGCCCGATAGAGGTACTTGAGAATCGAGGTTTCCTTCTCGGTGAGTCGGACCTTCGAGCCCTTCTCGGTGAACAGCATCTTCAGCGCCGGCTTGAAGGTGTAGGGGCCGATGGCGAAGACCGCGTCCTCGCTCTGTTCGTGCTGGCGCAGCTGCGCCCGGATGCGGGCGAGCAGCACGGCGAAGCGGAACGGCTTGGTGACGTAGTCGTTGGCGCCGGATTCGAGACCGAGAACGATGTCGGACTCGCTGTCCTGCCCGGTCAGCATGATGATCGGCGCCTTGAAGCCGTGCTTGCGCAGCACCTTGCAGGCCACGCGGCCGTCCATGTCCGGCAGCCCGACATCGAGGATGACGAGGTCGGCGCCGTCGGTCTCGGCGGCGCGGATGCCGGCCTTGGCGCACTCGACGCCGGTGGCCGAGAACTCCTCGTGCAGCGCAAGCTGCTCGACCAGGGCCTCGCGCAGATCGGCATCGTCGTCGACGATCAGGATGCGTTTCGACGTGCTCATCAACGACGCCTCCGATGTGTCTGTCCCGATGACAGTCGCACTATCTGTCGTATGGGCCCCCCAAACGATGTAGAACACGTTCCCCACCGTCCGCAAGGCGACAGGGCCGATCCGGGGAGGCACGAGAGGTCACGATGACGGCACCGGCAGACGTGGTCAGGGTACATGCCACCGGACTTTCGCGCGGCCTGCTGGAGGCCGGCGGCGTCATTTGGCCCTGCGCGCTCGGCCGCTCCGGGCTGACGGCGCTGAAGCGCGAGGGTGACGGCGCGACGCCGCGCGGCAGCTTCGCGCTCGGGCCGGTCTACTACCGGCCGGACCGGGTGCTGCCACCGCGGACCGCTCTCGATGCCGTTCCGATCGACCCCGATCTGGGCTGGTGCGACGATGCAGCGAGCTTTGCCTATAACCGGCCGGTCCGGCTGCCGTTTCCCGGCAGCCACGAGCGGATGTGGCGTGAGGACGGGCTTTACGACTATGTCGTGGTGATCGGCCACAACACCGCGCCGCCAAGGAGGCCGTTCGGCAGCGCTATCTTCCTGCATCTGGCAAGGCCCGGGTTCCTTCCGACCGAGGGCTGCGTCGCGCTTCGCCGCCAGGACATACTGAAGCTCATGCCGCGCCTCGGCCCGCAGACCCGGCTGATGGTCGGCTAGCACATCACCCGGTCCGCAGGCCCGGCGATCGTTCGCTCCGCAATACCTTGATCACGGCGGCCACCTCCTGATCGGCCAAGCCTTCCGTCGCGGCTATCTGGAGCCAGCCATCCATCAGCGCCGGTACTTCGGTGTTGAGCCCAAGGCTCTCCGAGATCGACAGGATGCGCCGCACGGCGGGGATGGAGATGCGCAGCGGACTTTCGGTCACGCGGAAATCCCCAGACGCAATCACCTCACCCTCGTGCCGGAAAAAGGCGCCGAAGCTCGGCG
Source organism: Pseudomonadota bacterium (assembly GCA_023435545.1). Lineage (GTDB taxonomy): Bacteria > Pseudomonadota > Alphaproteobacteria > Rhizobiales > Tepidamorphaceae > Tepidamorphus. The sequence continues at coordinate 3,640 of JAEYRQ010000476.1, forward strand.
AGATCGCGTTGACGAGACTGCCATAGGTCGCAACGTTCATTCCGGCGGCTTCCGCGATCCGCGCTCCATGGATGAAGCCGGCAAAGGCTCCATAGACGTAGGACAGGGTCGACAGATCCATGGATGCAGCCGCGCCGATCTCCTCCCCGAGATAGACGATGTTGCCCGCGAGAACCTTGAGGATCGGCTGCGCCTCGCCGAAATCGGCCGACCGCCCGGACATGAGAATGGGCGTGTCCTCGCCGCCCATCTGGCTCGGTGCCGCCTGAATGGCACCATCCAGATAGCGACCGCCGCTGCGATGGACAAAGGCTTCGACGCGCCTCGCATCGTCGGGGCTGCCGGTGCCGAGGCTGATGATCAGCCGATCGCGCAATGCGGCAGAGGTACCGTCCGAAACGAGGATCGCGTCGACTGCGTCATAGTCGAGCACACAGATCAGCGTCATCGCGCTCGCGGCCACCGCGGCAGCGGGCGTCGGCGCCAGTGTGGCCCCCCGGTCGACGAGGGATCCGGCCTTGTCGGGGCTCCGGTTCCATACCGTAACGCCGAGGCCGGCCTTGAGCATCAGTTCCGTCAGAGCAAATCCCATCGGCCCCAGGCCGATTATCGAGACGTCGGACATAGGGTCTCTCCCGTTGAATGTCATGGCGGAAGTTAGACCCTATGTTATTGTAAGCAAGTACCTACGATTTTGTCTGGTACCTACCGGAAAGTAAGTAATGCGCTTTCACAATGGAATTGGGATATGGCGAAAAACAACTATGACTGCGGCATTGGCCCGGCGCTCCACGCGATGGGGGGCAAGTGGAAGGTGGCGATCCTCTGCGAGCTTGCCGGAGATCCTGTCCGGTTCGGGGAGCTCAAGCGCAGGGTGAAGGGCGTGACGGAGAAGATGCTGATCCAGCAGCTGCGTGAACTGGAAAGCGACCGGCTGGTGACGCGGACGGTGTTTCACGAGGTTCCGCCACGCGTCGAGTATGTCCTTACCGACTGGGGCGTGAGCCTCAATGAGGCGCTCGGCCCCATCGCCGAGTGGGGGGAGGCCTACGCGTACGCTACCGGCCGGCAACCGATACACGGTCTGACTCAGGACGCGGCGCTGTCGCGTTGACCGGCTGCCCGGCCGGCTCACCGGGCGCAGGACGGTCCGGAAACCACACTAGTCCGACCCTCCCGACCCTCCCGAGCCGCCCGCAAGCAGCAGGCGCGTCAGGCGGGCGGCGAAAGCGGCGGGATCGGGCGGGGTCTCGCCATCGAGGATGCAGGCCTCGTCGTAGAGCAGCCAGGCGGCGTCGGCGAGCAACGCCTTGTCGCCCGCGCCGGTCGCCCGGCCGGCCAGATGGCGGATCAGCGGATGGCGGGGGTTGAGCTCCAGCACAGGCGCCGAGCGCGGCGCGGCCGCGCCCTCCTGGCGGGACAAGAGCTTCTCCAGGCGGCGGTCGACCCCGCCCTCGCCGGCAACGAGGCAGACCGGGCTTTCGGCGAGGCGGTTCGAGGCCTTGACCTCCTTCACGGCGTCGCCGAGGGTCTCCCTGACGAAGGCGACGAGCGTCGCCACCGCGGCGGGCGAGGCGTCGTCCTCTCCGTCCTCCCGCGCCTCGACGAGCGGGATCGCCGCGATGTCGGCATCGCCCTGGGAAACCGAGCGCAGCGGCTTGCCATCGAAGCCGGAGGCGACGCGCACCCAGAAATGGTCAACCGGATCGGTGAGCAGCAAGACCTCGATGCCGCGGGCGCGGAAGCCCTCCAGGTGCGGGCTCGCGGCGGCCTGGGCCGGACTGTCGCCGGTCACGTAGTAGATGGCGGTCTGGTTGGGTCTCAGGTCGGCGACATACTCCTTCAGCGAGCGCCAGCCCTCCGTCGCGGCAGTCGAACGGAAGCGGGCGAGCTCGAGCAGGCTGTCACGGCGCTCGAGGTCCTCGTAGAGCCCTTCCTTCAACACCGGGCCGAAGGCGGCCCAGACCTTGGTGTAGGCTTCCGGCTCCTTTTCGGCGAGCTTCCCGAGCTCGGAGAGGATGCGATTGGTGATGCCCTTGCGGATCTGCGCCAGCATCGGGCTCTGCTGCAGCATCTCGCGGCTGAGATTGAGCGGCAGATCGTCGGAATCCACCAGCCCGCGCACGAAGCGCAGATAGGCGGGCATCAATTCGGCCTCGTCGGTGATGAACACGCGGCGCACGTAGAGCCGGATCCGGCCCTTGCGGTCGGGATCGAACAGGTCGAACGGCTTTTCGGAGGGGACGAACAGCAGCACCCGGTAGGCCTGGCGGCCCTCCGCCGCGTAGTGGATGGTGAGCGCCGGCTCGTCCCAGGCCCCCGCCACATGGCGATAGAACTCACGGTACTCGTCGGCCGACAGCTCCGACTTCGGCTTCAGCCACAGCGCCCCGCCATCTGCGATCTCGCGGCTGACCTCGCCCTCCTTCAGGCGGATCGCCACCGGGACGTGGGCGGAATGGGCGGCGACCGCTGATTCGAGCCGGTGCGGCTCGAGGAATTCCTTGGCGTCGTCCTTCAGGTGGAGGGTGATTTGGGTGCCGCGCGCCGGCGCGTCCTCGTCCGGCTCGATCGTGTAGATGCCGCGACCGTCCGAGGTCCATTTCCAGCCTTCCTCGGAACCCGCCCGGCGGCTCGACACCGAGACGCTGTCGGCCACCATGAAGGCCGAGTAGAAGCCGATCCCGAACCGGCCGATCAGCGACTCCGCACCGCCGGTGACCTCGGTCTCCACGCCCCGCTCCAGAGCCTCGGCGAAGGCGCGGGTGCCGGAGCGGGCGATGGTGCCGAGATTTTCTGCAAGCTCCTCGCGACTCATGCCGATGCCGTTGTCGGCGACAGTCAGCGTGCCGGCGGCCGCGTCGGGGACGAGCATGACCGCGAGGTCCGAATCGCCGGCCAGCAGCGAATCATCCTGGCGCGCGGCGTATCTGAGCTTCTCGCAGGCGTCCGCGCCGTTCGAGATCAGCTCGCGCAGGAATACCTCGCGGTCCGAGTAGACCGCATGCACCATCAGATCGAGAATCCGGCCGACCTCGGCCTGGAAGGCGTGGGTTCCGGTCGTCGCAGCCTCGGCCGCCGACTCATTGGTCGCCGCCTCGCTGATCGCCGCGTCGCCGGCCGTCGTGTCACTGGTCATGGTGATTCGCCCCGTTTGCCGTTGCCCATCTGCCAATGGCGGTCCGGTTCGCGAGATAGGATGCCAGGGGCGGGGTGTTCAAGAGCCGCGGCCGGAACCTGGACAACAAAAAGGGCCGGAAAACCGGCCCGGCTAGTCGCTGTTGGGGGATTGAACCAGCAGTACTCGAATTGAATGGGCCCGGTTCAAAGAAGACCCCGGGGGGCTGGGGGGCTGGGTGTTCCGGAGCCTCCTCGAACCGGGCCTCGAGGCAACGATTGGAGGTTGGGGGACCAATCTGGCGTGCCAAGGGCGCGAATTTGGCGGAAATGTGATTTCTCCGGGGGCGCCTGGACGGCTTCCCGACCGGGTAGGCCGCCAATTGCGAATGGCCGCGTGCCGTCAGGGCACGCTGCTTGACGCGGCCGCCGGTCCTTGACGATCATATGACGGACAGCATCACGCACGGGAGGCGCCGTTGAGCGAAACGGAACCCATAGCCTTCCCCGGCGGCCGCGGGACGACCCAGCGCGCCGCCGCGCAGGAGGCGAGGACAGGGGAGGCCAGGCCAGCGCCGCAGGTCTCGTTCGATCGCCAGGAACTCGGCGCCATCCTCAATGTCTATGGACGCATGGTCGCTGCCGGCGAATGGCGGGACTACGCAATCGATGCGCTGAAGGACCGGGCGGTGTTCTCGATATTCCGGCGCTCCAGCGAAATGCCCCTCTACCGCATCGAAAAGACCCCCCGGCTCTCCCGCCGACAGGGCGCCTATTCGGTGATCTCGGCGACCGGGCTGATCCTCAAGCGCGGCCACGACCTCGCCCGCGTCTTGCGGGTGCTCGACCGCAGGCTAAGGCTGGTGGAGGCGTAGTACCGGCGGAGCGGGGCCTGATCCGCGTCATCCCGGCCAAGCGAAGCGCGAGCCGGGATCGGAACGCTTCTCCGCCGCCGACCTGCCCTCCCGATCCCGGATCGCCACTGACGCGGCGTTCGGGATGATGGAGAGGATATCGGTCCACGTTCGGCTTACCTCCCCTCCGGTGGAAGCGCCGAATCACCCGGCCCCAGCGTGCGCTGCATCAGCACGGTTGCGCGCCAGGCGCCGTGCTTGAAGCCGACCGCCTTGAACACCCCCGCATGCTCGAAGCCGAGCGCGCGATGCAGTGCGATCGAGCCGGCGCTCGCCTCGTCGCCGATCACCGCGATCATCTGCCGGTAGCCGCGTGATTCGGATGCCGTGATCAGCGCGGAGAGAAGCGCCCGGCCGATGCCGCGACCCCTGGCATCGGCTGCGATGTAGACGGAATCCTCGACGGTGAAGCGGTAGGCCGGCCTTGGCCGGTAGGCTCCGGCGTAGGCGTAGCCGAGAACCCTGCCATCCGTTTCGGCGATGAGATAGGGAAAGCCGCCGTCGAGCAGCGCCGCCATGCGCCGCGCCATCTCCGCCTCGGCCGGCGGCTCCAGCTCGAAACTGGCGGTGCCGTTCAGGACCGCATCGGCGTAGATCGCGGCGATGGCGGGAACGTCGGAGGGTGTGGC
>JAEYRQ010000496.1 GCA_023435545.1 Pseudomonadota bacterium
GGCGAACCGCTGCGCGATCACCCCGAAGCCGGAGCCATCCTGCCCCAGCGATTCCCATACCACCACGAAGGCGTCATCCTGAAGCGCCGCGACCCGCGGGGCCTGCTGGGCCTTCTGCGTCGTCCGGTTCACCGCGAACTCCGGCCCGAGCCGCTGGCCGTTGGGGCGGAAGCGCTGGCCGAACACGCCATAGCCTGCGCCGTCCTGTGACCCCGACTCCCATACCACCACAAAAATGCCGCTCGACAGCCGCGCCAGCGAGACGCCGCTCTGGTGGCCCGCCGTATGGGTGTTGACCTGAACCTCCGGCCCGAGCCTCGGATCGACCATGACCTCGAGCGCCGCGGAGGCGCCGGCGAATTTTGCATTGCCCCCGTAGGTCGCGCTCACTGCGTTGTCGCCGATCTGCAGCGCCGACGTCGACAGCTTGGCAGTGCCCGCCACCAGCGGCGCGGTGCCGAGCACCTCGGTGCCCAGCCGGAAGGTCACCTGGCCGCCCGGCGTGCCGTTCGCGGCGATCTCCGCGCTCACCTGCGCGATCAGCCTGACCGCCTTGCCCGGCTTGCCGGTCGTCGGGTTCGTGGCAAGCGTCGCCACGGTCACCGCCTTGGCCACGGCGTGCGTGATCGCCGCCCAGGTCGAGACGGCGATCGTCGCGCAGCCGTCCTACTCCGCCGTGCTCCACCGAATGCCCACCGGCAGCGCCACCGTCGCCAGGCTCGCCGTGCCGCCGGACAGGACCGCCGAGCCAAGCACCGTCGCGCCGTCGCGGAAAGTCACGCTGCCCTCGGGAACGCCGCCGGGAGAACTCACCGTCGCGGTGAAGGTCGCGCTCTCGCCGAGCGCCGTCGCGCCCGGACTCTCGACCGCGGTCGTCGAGGCGAAGGGGCTCACCACATGCCCGGAGCCCGGCGAGGTCGAGGCGCTGAAGCTCGCATCCCCACCATACTCGGCCGTCACCGAATGGCTGCCGACCTCCAGCGAGTCGGTCTGCAGGCTCGCCGTGCCGCCCGACAGGGGCGCGGTGCCGAGCAGGCTCGCGCCGGCGAAGAACGACACCGTCCCGGTCGGAACACCGCTGGATGGCGCAACCGGCGACACGGTCGCGGTGATCGTCACCGTCTGGCCGGGTTGGGAGGGCTTCGGGGAGGTCGACACCGCCGTCGTCGTCGCGCCCTTGGTCACCGTCTGGGGGAGCGTCGACGAGGTCGAGCCGGTGTGGCTCGCGCTGCCGCCATACTCGGCGGTGAAGGCGTAGCCGCCGACCGGCAGGCTGCCGCTCGCAAACGTCAGGCTGGCGACGCCGCTGCCGTTGAGCGGCGCCGAGCCGACGTCGGTCGCCCCCTCGCGGAAGATCACCGTCCCCGCCGGCGTGCCGATGCCGGAGGTGACCGTCGCGGTCAGCGTCACCGCCTGGCCGAACACCGAAGGGTTGGCCGAGGCGTCGAGCGCCGTCGATGTCGCGGCCGGCAGAACCTCCTGGTCGAGCGCTGCGGAGACGCTGGCGTCGTGTCCGCCGTCGCCGGAGTAGGAGGCTGTGAGGGGATGAATCCCGAGGGTGAACGCATCCGTCTCCAGCACCGCCCGGCCGAACTGCAGGGTGGAGCCGTCGCCGAGGCCGGTGACGGCGACGGAATGCGGGTTGGGTTCTTCCGATGTCGTGCCGTTGCCTAGCTGGCCCACCCAATTGGATCCCCAGCACTTGGCGCCGCCGGCCGCCGTCAGCGCGCAGGTGTGATGGCCGCTCGGCGCGATGACGACGACGCCGTTGCCAAGGCCGTCGACATCGACGGGCGTATGCCGATCCATCGTCGATCCGTCGCCGAGTTGGCCGTACAGGTTCATTCCCCAACACTGGGCCCCGCCCGCCGCCGTCAACGCGCAGGTATGCCAGGTGCCCGCGGCGATGGCCTTGACACCGCTGCCGAGGCCGAGGACATCGACGGGTGTGATGCGTCGGGTCGTCGTCCCGTCGCCGAGCCGGCCGAATTCATTGTCTCCCCAGCACTTGACGCCGCCCGCAGCAGTCAGCGCACAGGTGTGGGCGTTGCCCGCGGCGATGGCGACGACACCGCTGGAGAGGCCGTCGACGCCGACGGGCATATTCCGGTCTGTTTTCGTTCCGTCGCCAAGTTGCCCGCTCCAGTTGTATCCCCAGCATTGGACTCCCCCCTACCGTTAGCGCACAGCTGTGGAAACTCCCGGCGGCGATGGCGACGACGCCGCTGCCGAGGCCGCTGACGTCGACAGGAATCGTGATGGGCTCATTCCACGGTGTGGTAGTCCCGTTACCGAGTTGGCCGAAATCATTCCCTCCCCAACATTGGACGCCACCCGCCCCTGTCAGCGCGCAGCTGTGGTTGCCACCGCCTGCGATGGCGACGACGCCACTGCCGAGGCCGACGACATCGACCGGCGTGGTTCGCTGCGTCGTCGACCCGTCGCCGAGCTGGCCCCCGCTATTGTTTCCCCAGCACCTGACGCCGCCCGCCGACGTCAGCGCGCAGGCGAAGCCGGTGCCCGCCGCGATTGACTGCCCGACCCCGACAGTCGCCACCGCCGCGTCGCCGAGTGGATCCCCGTCATCGAAAAAACTCACTGTCCCGGTCGGCACGCCGCCGCCGAAGGCGGTGACGGTCGCCTCAAACCGCACCGTCTCGCCGAGTTCGCTCGGATTGGGCGTGCTCTTCAGCGAGGTCGTGGTCTCGGCCGGATCGGCGAGCGCCGGCGCGGTCGCGAGGGCGAGCAGCATCGCGGCCGCCCCAAGCGCGCCGATGATGAGAGTGCGCCCGGACCGGCCGCGGTTCGCTCCCTGCCGGATCGCCCCGGCAATGCCCCCGGCCGCCCGGGCGGCGGCCCTGAGATTGCCCGCTGTCGCCATCTGCCCAGCCTCTTCCATCATGCGCGTCGGCCGGGGACGGATCGACCGTCCCCGGC
>JAEYRQ010000543.1 GCA_023435545.1 Pseudomonadota bacterium
CGTCGCACCTGTCGTCTGGCCGCTCGGCATGGGTGTCGACTTCAAGGGGTGCATCGACCTCGCCGCACACCGGCTGATCGGCCGGGACGGCACGCCGAGTCGGGCTATTCCCCCCGATATCGAGCAACTGTCTGACGACGCGGAGCTGATGGCCGATCAGCATTGCGCCCATTCGATCGAGGCGTTGCAGCTTGCCGCCGCGGCGCTGCCGGAGTTCGACGTCGAATCCTACCGCGCCGGCCACATGACCCCCGTCCTGTTCGGCTCGGCGCTGAAGAGCATTGGCGTTGCCGAACTCCTGCAGGCGGTCGCCGACTGGGCGCCGCCGCCCGCGCCGCAGCCAGCGAAGCCCGAGCCGGTCGAGCCCGGCGATACCGAGGTCACCGGCTTCGTGATCAAGGTCCAGGCCAACATGGACAGGAACCACCGCGATCGCGTCGCCTTCGTCAGGCTGTGCTCGGGCACCTTCGAGCGCGGCATGAAGCTGAGGAACGTGCGGGCCGGCCGCGACCTCGCTATCTCCAACCCTATGTTCTTCTTCGCCCAGGACCGCGAGACCGCCGACGAGGCGGTGGCCGGCGACGTCATCGGCATCCCCAATCACGGGACGCTGAGCGTCGGCGACACGCTGACCTCCGGCCGCGAGGTGCGGTTCACCGGCATCCCCAACTTCGCGCCCGAGATCATCCGCCGCGTGCGCCTGGCCGACGCGATCAAGGCCAAGCAGCTCGCCAAGGCGCTCGCCGACCTCGCCGAGGAAGGCGTCACCCAGGTGTTCCGGCCGATGATCGGCGCCGACTGGATCGTCGGCGTGGTCGGCCCGCTGCAGCTCGACGTGCTGGGCACCCGCATCGAAGCCGAGTACGGGGTTCCCGTGGGCTTCGAGTCGATGGGCTACGACACCGCCCGCTGGGTAGCGAGCGATAATCCGGCGGACCTGAAGAAGTTCATGGCGCTGAACCGCTCGACGATGGGTGAGGACCGCTACGGCGACCCGGTGTTCTTCGCCGGCAGCGCCTGGCAGCTGCAGCGCGCCGAGAAGAACGCACCTGAGATTCGCTTCCTCGCCACCCGTGAGATGGGGTGATCCCGGTCCGCCCGGACCGGCAGAAGCCTTCCCGTCAGCACTTCACCTAACGTCATCCCGGACGCCGCGTGAGCGGCGAGCCGGAATCGGGAAGGCACAACGGCTGCGTGGAAGCGCCCCGATCCCAGCTCGGCGCGCTGCCGCGCTTGGCCGGGATGACGCCCTTGTTGTCGGAGTGCGTCCGAGGGCCTCACCGGCAATGCCGGTAGCTGTTGTCGGCGTTGTGGCGGGCGAGATCGAAGTGGAAATGGTCCCGGTGCGCGGCGTCGGCGTTGGGGCCGAGCACCGTGGTGAACATGCCGCACGCGCCCTTGTGCACCTCGCGCAGGAAGCCCCGCGCCGCCGGATCGCTGCCGTTCCAGTCATTGAGCACGCTGACCGTACGCCCGTCCGACAGGGTGAACGAGCCGATGTCCAGCGCGTTGCCGAAGGCGTGCTCCGACATCTTGGCACCCACCTTGTGGTTGCGGGTGCGGCAGACATAGGAGCCCATGTTGCGGATGCCGGTGACATAGGCCCCGAAGTATCGCACGGAAGCCGGCTGGACGCTGTGATACATCCAGCCGTCGATGGCGTGGGTCATCGGGCAGGTGAGTGTCGCCGATGTGGAAAACCCGACATAGCCGCGCAGCGCCGCCGAGACCTTGATCGGCTGCCAGACGCCGCAGACGCCGCGATCGTTGATGCGCGACATCGGCTCGGCATAGCTGGTGCGCCGGATCGGCGTCTTCGCCATGCAGATCGCCTCGAAGTCCTTGCGCCATGCCTGCTCGCGGTAGCTGTAGCGCGAGCTGGTGCTTCCTGCGAACACGAACAGGATGGCGGCGAGGACGACGATGGTGGAGATGCGGGCCATGACGGCGGCATCATTCGAACTTGAGACAAATGCGACGTTAAGGGGAAGGGTTAATGATGCGTTGACGGCGTCAGCCGGGCCGGGTGAAGTGCGCCGGACCCGCGAACAGCCCTGCCGGCCTCAGCACCAGCAGGCACGTCAGCACGACGAAAGCCGCCACGTCGCGGAAATCGCCCGGGAACCAGGCCGACCAGAACGACTCAAAAACGCCGAGCATGAGCGCTCCGGCGAAGGCGCCGCGGACCGACTCCAGCCCGCCGAGGATCGCCACGAACAGCGCCTTGGTGCCGATCATGAAGCCCATGTAGAAGCTGGCGCTGCCGTAGTAGACGCCGATCAGCGCCCCGGCCGCGCCGGCATAGGCCGACGACAGCAGCATCGTCGCCGCGAACACGTGGCCCGCATCGACGCCAAGCAGTTCGGCCATCCGCAGATCCTGGGCGCAGGCGCGCCACAGCCGCCCGAAGGGCCGGCGGTCGATCAGCCAGACCAGCGCCAGCGCGAGCATCACGCACAGTCCGAACACGGTCACCTGCATGACCGTCACCTGAATCGGGAAGCCGGGCGCGCCGATGGTGACGAGCGGCCGGCCGAGCAGCGGCCTGACCCAGAGCTCGCGGCTGCCCGCTGCGAGCCGCATCGCCTCCTCCAGCACGATCGCGGTGCCGATGGTCGCGACCAGCGTCGCCAGCGGCGGCTGCCTGAGCAGCGGCCGTGCGACAACCCGGCCAATGACCGCCCCCGTCAATCCCGTCGACAGCACGGCAAACGCACCAACCGCCAGGATCAGCACACCGACCGAAACCGCGCTCCGCCACAGAAGACCGCCCAGGCCGCCGACCATCAGGTACCCCGCCCACATTGCGAGCGCCCCGAAGGCGAAGTTGAACCGGCCTGTCATGCCGTGAAACAACACGTAGGCGACCGCGACCAGCGCATAGAACGCGCTGACCTGCAGCGCATTCAGCGTCTGCTGCAGCAGATAGGCTGCCTCGGCCGCACTCACGCCTGTCCCCGTTTCCGTCCAGTCTCACGCCTTGCGGTGCCCACGCCGGATACTGTATCTAACTACCTATCTACATTTCAACGGTTAGAAATCGATGCCATTTGCCTGGACGGCCCGCCAGTTCGTCGGAGGCAATTTGTCCCTCGACCTTGTCAACACCGTCTACTACGCGGATGATCCGGCGCGGATGGGTGACCGCCTGCGTACCCCACAGGACGTGATCACCTGGCTGTCGGCCGCTACCCGATATGGCGAGGCGGAGGAACTTCGCGGCGTCGGGGCCGCGGACGCACCGGTCGATCTCGAAGCCTCGCTCGAGATCCTGGCCTTACGCCGATGCGCCGACGATCTGTTCCGGGCGACCGCGCGAGGCCAGACTCCTTCATCTTTGGCCTGGCGCGGCATTTTGGCGGCACTCCACAGGTCCGCGCCGGATATCGGCCTGGCGGTCGACGCCGGCGGCCTCAGCCTCCGTGCCGGACCGGCGGGACCGCGCGCACCGCTCGCCGCGATCGCCATGTCCGCGTTGCGGCTGGCGCATTCCCCGCTGCTGTCGCGGCTGAAGTCCTGTCCGAACTGCCACTGGTTGTTCGTCGATCGCTCCCGCAACGCCAGCCGGATCTGGTGCGACATGCTCACCTGCGGCAACCGCGCCAAGGCACGTCGGCACCACATGGCGGGGTCGTCTACCAAGGGTAACCATCATGCGCACTGATGCCGGTACAAGCCTGCGCCGCCTCGGCGCGCTGGCCGCCCTGCTCCCGATGCTGTTCCTCGCCGGATGCGGCGATGGCGAGGACAAGCCCTATGTCGAGATCGTCGGCGGCGGATTCGTCTTCAACTACCGCATCGCCGAGGCCTTCTACGGGGTGACGGTGGTGGCCCATCGGCCGCTGCCGGCCGATACCGAGCTGATCGCCGAGTTCGAGGATCCCTCCGGCGGCTCGCCGATACGCGTGACGCAGCAGGCCCGCGACGGCCAGAACCGGTTCTCGATGGAATCCGGGCCGGTGCAGGGCGTTGTCGCCGACCGCGACTACACCGTGGTGCTGACGCTGACGAGGCCGTCCGGCGAGGTGCTGGAGACCCATACGAAGACGATCAGGTCGAAGCTGGACCAGTCCGTCCTGCCTGATCGTCCGCTCACCATCGGCCCCGGGTATGCGCCCAATCCCGACCGGGGCATCGCCGAGTAGCTGCCGTCGGCCCGTACATTACTGGCAGAACGTGGTCCGCCCATCCGCACCGCGCCGCTGCAAGTCGAGGTGGAAGTGGTCCTGGTGGAAGGAATCCGCCTCGGGACCGAGCACCGTCGTGAACGGTCCGCACGCCGCCTCGTGCACACGCCTGAGGAAGTCTCCCTCCGCACCTTCCCCGCCCCAGTCGGCTTCGACGGAAACGATGCGGCCGCCCTCGAACTCGAAGGCGGAAATGTCGATGGCATTCGCAAGCCCATGCTCGCTGGGCGGCGCATCGGGCTGGCCGTTACGATTTCGGCACACATACGACCCGGCGATATGAAGCGTCGACAAGGTCCCGTCCAGAATCTCGCTCGCCGCCGGCTCCAGGACCTTCTCGGTGAACTCGTCGAGGCGTTCGGCGAGTGCGCAGTTTACGACAGCCTCGGGCTCCAGCCGCACCGACCGTCCGCTTCCGACGAAGGAGATCGCGTAGATCGCCGCCACCGGGCAGGCGTCCTCGTTGCGGACCGGCGGCAGTGGACGCCCGGACACCCGTGCCTCCTCGATTGCGGGACAAGCCGGAGACAGCGCCTCGCCGACGTCCTCCAGCGGCGGCGGCTGCGACGGGGCATCCTCACTGGCAGTATGGTCCGGCCGTTCGGGCGGAAGCGGCGGCCCCGCCTCGTCGCCAGTCTCGGCCGCGGTCTCGCCGTCAGGAGAAGCGGCGGATTCCTCTTTGGTGCCCGGTTCGGGCTCCGTGCTCGCACTGGGTTCAGACTCGGTGGCGGAGGCTTCGGCGGAGGGCTCTGCGGTCGGTTTGCCAGCTGGAAGAGGCACGCCTTCTGCT
>JAEYRQ010000553.1 GCA_023435545.1 Pseudomonadota bacterium
CGCACGAACCCGGTAGGCCGTGCGCCCGAGCCTCAGGGCGAGGCGCGCCGGCTGGATCTGGTCCGACGCCAGGTCGCCACCCGGCACGATCTGCCGGTTCGCCACCATCCGCCGGATCGCCTCCGCCGGCAGGATGCCGGGCGCCCGGTCGGCCGAACTGTTCGCGGTATCCTCGCCCAAACCGACGTTCCCTTCACGCTAACCCAAGCTTCCCATATCCGAGCGCGCGCTTGACGCCAAGGCGCCATGGGCGTACCAGATCCCCGTTCGTGGTGATTTGGGCCGGCCGGCTTGCAGCCACGTAAAACAAGTCGCTAAAAGGCCGGGCCGATGAAGCCCGGTTGCGCCTCTTGGGCCTTCCGGGTTTTTTCGTCTCCGGCCCTCCAGCACGGAGGATGGTCGTGAACAGTATTGCACCCACCACACCCGACGATCTCGACGAGGCGCCAGGCCTCGAGACCCTGCTCGTGCACGGCGGGACCACCCGGTCTGGCTTCGGCGAGACCTCGGAGGCGCTCTTCCTCAATTCCGGCTTCGTCTACGACAGCGCCGAGGCCGCCGAGGCCCGCTTCAAGGGCGAGGCGGCGGGCTTCATCTATTCGCGTTACGCCAACCCGACCGTCGACATGTTCGAGAAGCGCATGGCGATGATCGAAGGCGCCGAGGCCGCCCGCGGCACCGCCAGCGGCATGGCGGCTGTCACCGCCGCCCTGCTCTGCCAGTTGCGCGCCGGCGATCATGTCGTCGCCTCGCGCGCCCTGTTCGGGTCCTGCCTCTACGTGATCGAGGACCTGCTTCCCCGCTACGGCGTGCCCTGTACCCTGGTCGACGGCACGGATCTCGCCCAGTGGAAGGCTGCGGTGCGGCCGGAAACGAAGGTGTTCTTCCTCGAGACGCCGACCAACCCGACACTGGAAGTGCTGGACCTGAAGGCGATCGCCGACATCGCCCATGACGCGGGCGCGCGGCTGGTGGTCGACAACGTCTTCGCGACACCTCTTGGCCAGCGTCCCATGCGCCACGGCGCCGACGTCGTCGTCTATTCGGCGACCAAGCACATCGACGGCCAGGGCCGCTGCCTCGGCGGTGTGATTCTCGCCTCGGAGGAGTTCGTCGCCACCGAGCTGAAGGACTTCTACCGCCACACCGGCCCGAGCCTGAGCCCGTTCAACGCCTGGGTGATGCTCAAGGGGCTGGAAACGCTGGCGCTGCGCGTCGAGCGCCAGTGCGCCAGCGCCGCCCGCATCGCCGACTTTCTGGCGAACCAGCCCGGCATCGCCCGCGTCATCTATCCCGGACGCGACGATCACCCGCAGGCCGAAGTGGTCCGGCGGCAGATGGCCTTCGGCGGACCAATGATCGCCTTCGAGGTGGAGGACGGCAAGGCGGGCGCGTTCAAGGCGGCCAACGCCCTGCGCATCATCAAGATCTCCAACAATCTCGGCGACGCCAAGAGTCTGGTGACGCATCCCGCGACGACCACGCACCAGCGCCTCACGCCGGAGGCACGGGCTGCGCTGGGGATCGGTGACGGCATGCTGCGCCTGTCGGTCGGGCTCGAGGATCCGCGCGATCTCGAACGTGACCTCGCGCGAGGCCTCGCGACGCTCTAGACTGCCCCGCATGTATCGCGCCAACACCCGGGGAATCGTCGTCACCGTCGAGCCGGCCTTCAGCGACGACCGCTCGTCGCCGGCCGCCGGCGCCTATTTCTGGACCTACGCCATCGAGATCGCCAATACGGGAGACGAGACCGTCCAGCTCATCAACCGGCACTGGCAGATCGTCGACGCCACCGGCAAGACGTTCGAGGTGCGCGGCCCCGGCGTGGTCGGCGAGCAGCCCGTGCTGGAGCCGGGCGAGGCATTCCGCTATACGAGCGGCGTTCCACTCGCCACACCATCCGGCATGATGTCCGGCAGTTACGAGATGGCGACCTCCGGCGGAGACCGCTTCCGTGTCGAGGTTCCCGCCTTCTCGCTTGACAGCCCCTACGTCAAGCCCACCATCAACTGATCCCGACGTTCGGACACGCCGCAGGGCACCGTGCTGGATTTCAGGCCGATCTTCCTGGTCATTGGTGTGTTCCTGGCGACGCTGGGCTGCGCCATGCTGGTGCCGGCGCTCGTCGACATCGCTCACGACAATGATGACTGGATTGTCTTCGTCGCCTCAGGTCTGATCACCGTGTTCATCGGCGTGACCATGTGGGTGACCTGCCGCGGCGCCGATGCGCGCCTGGGGCTCAGGGAAGCCTTCGTGCTGACCACCGCGCTCTGGTTCGTGGCAGCAGTGTTCGGAGCGCTGCCCTTCGCCTGGTCGCGGCTGGACATGAGCAATACCGACTCCTTTTTCGAGGCCATGTCGGGGCTGACCACGACTGGCTCTACGGTGATCGTCGGGCTGGATCGCGCCCCGCCGGGCATCCTGTTCTGGCGCGCGCTGCTGCAATGGATCGGCGGCCTCGGTATCGTCGTCATGGCGGTGGCCGTGCTGCCGATGCTGCAGGTCGGCGGAATGCAGCTGTTTCGCGCGGAGGCGTTCGACACGCCCGACAAGATCCTGCCGCGCGCGACCCAGATCTCCGGATCGCTCACCGGCATCTATGTCGCGCTGACCGCCGCCTGCGCCATCTCCTACGGCTTGGCGGGCATGAACCTTCTCGATGCGATCATGCATGCCATGACCACGGTGGCGACCGGCGGCTTCTCCTCCAAGGATGCCTCGATCGGCTATTTCGCCTCGCCGGCGATCGAGTGGATCGCGGTCGGGTTCATGATCGCCGGCAGCCTGCCGTTCCTGCTCTACGTGCGCGCCGTGCAGGGGCATCCGTTGGCGATGATCCGCGACGAACAGGTGCGCGCCTTCTTCGCGATCCTCCTGACGCTCGCGGTCCTGGCCTGGCTCTCCGAGGGACAGGAGGCGGACTACTCCGCCGGGGTCCGCTTCCGGGAGGCGGTCTTCAACATGACCTCGATCATGACCGGCACCGGCTATGCCTCGGTCGACTACTGGCTGTGGGGGCCGCTG
Source organism: Pseudomonadota bacterium (assembly GCA_023435545.1). Classification (GTDB taxonomy): domain Bacteria; phylum Pseudomonadota; class Alphaproteobacteria; order Rhizobiales; family Tepidamorphaceae; genus Tepidamorphus. Next base: position 3,031 of record JAEYRQ010000553.1, read on the forward strand.
GCGGCGGGACTGTTCCTGACCGCGACCTTCATCGGCGGCTGCTCGGGCTCGACCTCGTGCGGCATGAAGGTCTTCCGCGTCGTCGTCCTGTTCGAGAACATCCGCCAGCACGCCCGCCGCATCACCTATCCCTCCGGCGTTTTCGTCAAGCGGTTCAACGGCCGGCCGCTGACCGACAACGTCTCCGCCGCCGTGCTGAGTTTCCTGTTCCTGTTCCTGGCCTGTTTCATCGCGCTCAGCCTGGCGCTGAGCCTGATTGGGCTAGACGCGATCACCGCCGTGTCGGGCGCGGCGACGGCGATCTCCAACGTCGGTCCGGGGCTCGGCCCGATCATCGGGCCCGCCGGCAACTTCGCGCCGCTGCCGGATATGGCCAAGTGGCTGCTGGCTCTCGGCATGCTGGTTGGACGGCTCGAGGTGTTCACCGTGCTGGTGCTGTTCGTCCCCGCCTTCTGGCGGCGCTAAGGCCCACCTACTCGGCCGGCGTCGCGGTGGGCCGGCGTCCAAGCCGCATATAGGCCGAGGCCACGCGGGAGATGTCGTCGCCGATGCCGACCACCGCCGGCACCAGGAACAGCACGAACACGGTCGCCACCGACAGGCCGAACACCAGGGTCACCGCCATCGGCAGCAGGAACTGCGCCTGCAGGCTGGTCTCGAACAGCAGCGGCACGAGGCCGCCGACGGTGGTGAGCGACGTCAAGAGCACCGCCCTGAACCGGTCGCAGGACGCCCCGATCGCCGCGTCCGCGAGTCGCTCGCCGGTGCGCAGCCGGGCATCAACGCGGCTGACCAGGATGATCGAGTCGTTGACCAGGATCCCGGCAAGCCCAAGCAGCCCCATCAGGCTGAGGATCGTCAGCGGAAAGCCCATCAGATAGTGGCCGAGGATCGCGCCGGTGATGCCGAACGGGATGATCGTCATCACCGCCAGCGGCCGCCAATAGCTGGCGAACACCCAGGCGAGGATCAGGTAGATCGCGCCGAGCGCGATGACCGCGCCGAAGCGCAGATCCTCGAAGGAATTCCTGCGCTCCTCCTCCCGGCCGGAGAACTCGTAGGTGACGCCGTATTTCGACACCACCGCCTGCAGGGGACCCGCCGCTAGCGCCTGAACCAGCTCGACCGTGGTGACCACATCCTGGTCGACGTCGGCGGTCGCCGACACCGTCGTCTTGCCATCGATCCGCTGGATGACTGCAAAACCCTGGCGCTCCTCGAGGCTCACCACCTCCGTCAGCGGCACGAACTCCCCACCGGGCGAGCGCAGCCTGAGGTCCATCAGCCCGCCGACGCCAGCCACCTCCCGGTCGCGGCGTACGCGGATCGCGATCTCCTCCTCACCGGCCGGAACGCGGCGCGCCAGTGCGCCCTCGAAGGCGTCGCGCACCTGCTGGCCGACGCTGAGCGGGGTGAAGCCCAGCGCCTCGCCACGCGGCCTCAGCGCCATCACGATCTCGGGCTTGCCGTAGGGCAGGTCGTCATCGACCGCCGACACGCCGGGATAGGTCGACAGCAGATCCTGCACCTCCAGGGCTGCCGCTTTCAGGACGGGGGACGATGCGCCGCTCATGCGGATGTCGATGTCGCGCCCCTGCGGTCCGCCGCGCCGCCCGCTCATGGTGAAGTTCTCGAGGCCCGGGATCCTCGGAACCGCCTCGCGCCAGGCGGCGATGATGTCGGAGGTCCTGACCTCGCGCGCCTCCGACAGCGTGAGCTGCACTCCGACCTCGGCGAAGTTCATCCCCCGCGACTGGCCGGCCTTGCCGATGGTGGCGAAGCTCGTCACCACCAGGTCGCCCGGCTCTGCACCGAGATTGCGCTCGGCCGTCCTCAGCGCCTCCTCGACGCGGTCGACACCCTCCAGCACCGCCGCCTCCGGCGTCCCCGCCGCGAAGGTGAGCCGCGCGGTGATGTTCTCCGATTCCGCGGTCGGGAAGAACTGGAACCCGACCCGCCCGGCGGACACCAGGCCGAGCGCCAGCACCAGCCCCGTCACCGACAGTGCCAGCGTCATGTAGCGCCAGTGGTAGGAGAGCGAGACCACGGCGCGAAACGGGCGGTCGCGCACCCAGCCGAAGCCGGCATCGAAGGCGCGCCGGAACCGGCTCGGCTCGGCGCGCATCGCCGACAGGCTGTGCCGCAGATGCCCGGGCAGGAT
>JAEYRQ010000581.1 GCA_023435545.1 Pseudomonadota bacterium
CCTTCCGGGTATGGACCGGTCGGTGCTTCGTCACGGTGCGGCTGAAGGCGATCCCGCCGCCGGCCGGCATGGTCGGCGGCACCGACTATGAGGGCGAACTCGGCGAGGTCGCATGCGAATGAGCCGACGACGGCGGGTTGAAGCCGCGCCTAGCACCACGGGCAGGCAACGGGAGAATGCGCAATGAGCGGAACGGCCTATGACGTGATCATCATCGGCTCGGGACCCGGCGGATACGTCGCTGGCATCCGCGCCGCGCAGCTCGGGCTGAAGGCCGCGGTCGTTGAGAACAAATATGTCGGCGGCGTCTGCCCGAACTGGGGCTGCATTCCGACAAAGGCGCTGCTGCGCTCGGCGGAGATCTACCAGTACATGCAGCATGCCGGCGACTACGGCCTGTCGGCCTCGGGCATCTCCTTCGATCCCGGCGCGGTGATCAAGCGCTCGCGCGGGATTGCGAAGCAGATGAGCCAGGGCGTCGGGCACCTTCTGAAGAAGAACAAGGTCGACGTAATCTGGGGCACCGCGAGCTTGAAGGGCGGCGGCAAGGTCTCCGTTTCCGCGTCGGAAGCGGAGGCGCCGAAGGGAGCACTCGGATCGGGCGACTATTCCGCGAAGAACGTCGTGATCGCCACCGGTGCCCGCCCGCGCGTCCTGCCGGGGCTGGAACCGGACGGCAAGCTGGTCTGGACCTATTTCGAGGCGATGGCGCCGGACAAGATGCCGAAGTCGCTGCTGGTCGTCGGCGCGGGCGCGATCGGCGGCGAGTTCGCCTGCTTCAACCGGACGCTGGGCGCCGAGGTGCCGATCGTCGAGGTGCTGCCGCAGATCCTTCCCGTCGAGGACGAGGAGATCGCCGCGCAGGCGCGCAAGCGCTTCGAGAAGCGCGGTATCCGCATCCTCACGTCGCCGAAGGTGACGAAGCTCGATCGCAAGGGCGACGCCGTCACCGCGACGATCGAAACGGGAGACGGGAAGAGAGAAAGCCTGACCGTCGACCGGGTGATTTCGGCCGTCGGCGTCGTCGGCAACATCGAGGGCCTGGGGCTCGAAGAGTTGGGCGTAAAGACCGACCGGGGCACCGTCGTCGTCGACGGTATCGGCAGGACCAATGTCGCGGGAATCTGGGCGATCGGCGACGTCGCCGGGCCGCCGATGCTCGCCCACAAGGCCGAACACGAAGGCGCGATCGTCGCCGAGGCGATCGCGGGAAAGCATCCGCACGCGATGGACAAGCTGATGATACCGGGCTGCACCTACTGCGATCCGCAGATCGCCTCGGTTGGGCTGACGGAAGCCAAGGCGAAGGCCGGCGGCCACGAGGTGAAGGTCGGCAAATTCCCCTTCATCGGCAACGGCAAGGCGATCGCGCTGGGCGAACCCGATGGGCTGGTGAAGACTGTCTTCGATGCGAAGACGGGGCAGCTTCTGGGGGCCCACATGATCGGAGCCGAGGTCACCGAACTGATCCAGGGCTTCGTCGTGGCGATGAACCTCGAGACGACCGAGGAGGAACTGATTGGCGCGGTATTCCCGCATCCCACCCTATCGGAGACGATCCACGAGAGCGTGCTGGCTGCCTACGGCAGGGCGATCCATATCTAGCTCCGGCGCGGGTTGGGACTTGCCGAAGGCGAGGGGAGAGGTCGGTTCGATCCCGCACGGCCAAGAAGACCGGCTATGAATTTCGACGCCGGCAAGGGCTTGTGCCGATAAGCCAGCATCGGCTTCTCGACGAAGGTCCAGGACAGGAAGGCGAGGAAACCGGCGGCCGCGAGAGCGACGACCGCAACCTCGGCGATGCTGCTGTGGGGCAGATTGTCGATGACGAGCTGCTGGATCGGCCAGCCATAGATGTAGATGCCATAGGAAAGGTCGGTGCGGCGGAACGGGCTCGCCATAACGCCGAGGGGCACCGCCGCGAGGATCAGCGTCGCGTAGCCGGTCAGCAGGACGGTCGCGAGCGGGCGCAGCGGCCCTGAGAATGCGGCCGCATAGACAGCCAGACAGACGGCAAGCCAGAACCACGACAACGGCAACACCTCGCGCAGCCGGTACGCCGCAACGCCGAGTCCGAAGAGCACGGCGAAGTGCAGCAGGTGTCCGACGGCGACGATCCCGAACGTGAGATCGGGAAAGATCAGGGTCGCTGCGTAGGCGGCGACCAGGACTGCGTAGGCACTCCAGAATCCTGCCTCGCGCCGCAGTAGGCCGACGGCGCCTGCCACGCCGAGCAGGGCGTAGCAGGCTATCTCGTATTTCAACGTCCACAGCGGCAGGTTGACGAAATCGGGGTAGGGCGACTGCTCGAACACGCCGGGCAACGGCATGGAGATGTAGAGCAGCGAGGCCGTGACGACCGTCCAGACATAGACGGCGCCGTCAGTCAGATACTGGGCAGGAGAAAGCGTCGTGGCGAAAACACCGACGACGAGCGCGCAGAAGCCGATACAGACGATCAGACCGGGATAGATTCTCAAGATCCGGGCGAGGGCGAAGTCTCCGACCGATCTGGACCGGGCGAGCGACGCCGCCACCAGCAGACCGCTCGTGAAGAAGAAGACGTTCACCGCATGCTGGCCGAGGGTGAAGCCCGTGAGAGCCTCCAGCGGCTCGGGAGCGGCCTCGCCCCCGACAATGACATAGGCATGGGAGATCACCACGCTGGAGGCCGCGAGCAGGCGTATCAGGCCGAAATTATTGCGTTCCGCGGGGAGAATGGCGGCGACTGTGGGCATCGACGGGAAGACCGCGCTGTTTGGCTCCTGACGGCTGACCGGTGCCGCTTCGCCACGCCAGCATGGGGGAAAGAGGTTTCCAATTTCTGTCAGCCGCAGCGATCCGGGTGAAAACCTCGTTGACAATAAGAACAAAACATGAACATATCGACTGCGTCATGTTCCCCAGAGGAGTTCTCGCCATGATCAGGGATGTAGCAGCCTTCCTCGCCCTGGGCCTCTTCGTCCACTCGGTGGCGGTCTCGATCGGCGTAGCCGCAGGCGTCGGCTGAGTGGGATGTCCACAGGGAGTGCCACGCCAGTCCGCGAATCTGCGCCGCGCGCTGTATGCTCGGAGCGGCTGAACCCGCATCGCGGGGAGACGCGGAGGAGGTCATGCCTGGATTCGTCCATCTGCGCGCCCACAGCGCCTATTCGCTTCTCGAAGGCGCGCTGCCGCTCACGAAGCTCGTGGCCTTGGCGACTGCCGATGGCATGCCCGCGCTCGGCATCGCCGACCGCAACAACCTTTTCGGTGCCCTGGAGTTCTCCGAGAAAGCGGCGGGCGCGGGACTCCAGCCGATCATCGGCGCGACACTTGCGGTTGATTTCGGCCTGGGCAGCCCCGGATCGCGGGTAAGCCTGCGTCGCGGTCCGCAGCCCTCGCTCGTGCTGATCGCCGGCAGCGAAACCGGCTATCGCAATCTGATGCACCTCGTCTCGCACGCCTGGCTGGACGGGGAAGGGGGGCAGGATTGCAGGGTTGCGGCAGGCCTGCTGGCATCTTGCTCGGAAGGCCTCCTGTGCCTCACCGGCGGCCCCGAGGGGCCTGTCGACCAGCTCATTGCGCAGCGCAACGCCGAGGCGGCGGCCTCCGTTCTCGACTTGCTCGCCGGCGCGTTCGGCTCGCGGCTCTACGTCGAACTGCAACGCCACGGGACCGATTCGGAGCGCCAGGTCGAGCCGCAGCTCGTCGAGCTCGCATATGATCGTCGTCTGCCGCTCGTCGCCACCAACCAGCCGTTCTTTGCGCTGCGCACCGACTTCGAGGCGCACGATGCGCTGATCTGCATCGCGGAGGGGCGGGCGGTCGCGGATCCCGATCGCCGCCAGCTCACGCCGGAGCATTACTTCAAGTCGCGAGCCGAAATGGCCGAGCTGTTTGCGGACCTGCCCGAGGCACTGGAGTCGACGCTCGAGGTTGCGATGCGCTGCAGCTTCCGCCCGCGGACGCGCCAGCCGATCCTGCCGCGCTTCACCGCCGACGACACACCGAGAAGCGCCGGGTCGCCGGTGGCCGAGACGCTTCCGGACGGGGCGGCATCGGAGGCGGCCGAACTGCGTCGGCAGGCGGAAGCGGGACTGTCGGACCGGATGGCCGCACATGGCGTCGCTCCCGGCTGGACCGAGGCGCAGTATCGCGACAGGCTGGAGTTCGAACTCTCGGTGATCGAGCGGATGGCCTATGCGGGCTACTTCCTGATCGTCGCAGACTTCATCAAATGGGCGAAGGCCCACGACATCCCGGTTGGGCCCGGCCGCGGCTCGGGCGCCGGCTCGCTGGTGGCCTGGTCGCTGACCATCACCGATCTCGATCCGATCCGGTTCGGCCTGCTGTTCGAGCGGTTCCTCAATCCCGAGCGCGTGTCGATGCCCGACTTCGACATCGACTTCTGCCCGAATGGCCGGGACCGCGTCATCGGCTACGTGCAGGACAAGTACCGGCACGAGAACGTCGCGCAGATCATCACATTCGGGACGCTTCAGGCGCGCGCCGTGGTGCGCGACGTGGCGCGTGTACTGGGCATATCCTATGGGCGGGCCGACCAGCTGTCGAAGATGATCCCGGCCAATCCGGCCAATCCGGTGAAGCTCGCCGACGCCATCGCCGGCGAGCCGCGCCTGCAGGCAGCGCGCGACGAGGATCCCGCGATCGCCAGGCTGCTCGACATCGCGCTGAAGTTGGAGGGCCTGTTCCGCCACGCCTCCACCCACGCCGCGGGCGTCGTCATCGGCGACCGGCCGCTTGAACAGCTCGTGCCGCTCTACAAGGATCCCCGCTCGGGGATGCCGGCCACCCAGTTCAACATGAAATGGACCGAGGCGGCCGGGCTCGTGAAGTTCGACTTTCTCGGCCTCAAGACCCTGACCGTACTCGACACCACGGTGCGGCTGCTGGCCGATCGCGGCATCGATGTCGACCTGTCGGCGCTGCCGCTCGACGACGCCCGCACCTACCAGATGCTCTCGCGCGGCGAGACCGTCGGCGTGTTCCAGCTGGAATCCAGCGGCATGCGCTCGGCGATCCTCGGCATGAAGCCCGACCGCTTCGAGGACATCATCGCGCTGGTCGCGCTCTATCGCCCCGGCCCGATGGCCAACATCCCCACCTACAACGACCGCAAGCACGGCCGCGAGACACCGGACTACATCCACCCGCAGATCGAGCCGATCCTGAAGGAGACCTTCGGCGTCATCATCTACCAGGAACAGGTGATGCAGATCGCCCAGGTGCTGGCCGGCTACTCGCTCGGCGAGGCCGACCTTTTGCGCCGCGCCATGGGCAAGAAGATCCGTTCGGAGATGGAACAGCAGAGAAAGCGCTTCGTCGACGGCGCGGTCGAGCGCGGGGTGGAGCGCAACCAGGCCGACTACATCTTCGAGCTGCTGGCCAAATTCGCCGACTACGGCTTCAACAAGTCGCACGCGGCGGCCTACGCGCTGGTCGCGTATCAGACCGCCTACCTGAAGGCGAACTATCCCACGGAGTTCCTCGCCGCGTCGATGACGCTCGACATGGGCAATGCCGACAAGATCAACCTCTTCCGCCGCGAGGCGGAGCGCGGCGGGATCGCGGTCGACCCGCCGTCCGTCCGCCGCTCGCTCGTCGACTTCTCGGTCGACGAGGGCCGCATCCGCTATTCGCTGGCGGCGCTGCGCAATGTCGGCCGGCAGGCGGTCGAGCACATCGTCGAGGTGCGCGGGGAGAGGCCCTTCGCCGATCTGGCTGACTTCGCCTCCCGCATCAGCCCGCGCTTCGTCAACAAGCGGGCGCTGGAGGGGCTGGCGGCGGCCGGCGCTTTCGACGAGCTTGAGCCCAATCGCGCGCGGGTGATGGCCGGCGTCGAGATGATGCTGTCAGCCGCCGCGCGCAGCGAGGGCGCCAGGGTCGGGGGACAGAACGAACTGTTCGGTGGCGGCGGCCGTCCCGAGCCGCTGCCGATTCCCGACAGGGAGCCGTGGCTGCCGGCCGAGCGCCTGACGCGCGAGTACGAGGCAATCGGGACCTTCCTGTCGGGGCATCCGCTCGACGGTTACAAGGCCGTGCTCGCACGGAGGCGCGTCCAGGCGATCGCCGAATTCGAGGAGGCGATGCGCGCCGGGGCGACGGCGGGGCGGCTTGCCGGCATCGTGGTGTCGAAGTCTGAGAACCGGACGCGGACCGGCGGCCGGATGGGGATCGTCACGCTGTCCGATCCGACCGGACAGGTCGAGGCGGTGGCGTTCTCGGAGATGCTGGCCGAGCTGCGGCCGCTGCTGGAGCCCGGGAACTGCATCGAGGTGCTGGTCCATGTGGACCAGATGGGCGACCTGCAGCGGCTTCGGCTGCAGGCGGTGCGCAAGCTCGACGACATCGCCGAGAAGGTGACTAGCGGGCTCAGGATCTTCGTCCGCGATCCCCAGCCGGTCGGCAGCATCGCCCGCAGGCTCGGCGAGACCGGCGATGGCGAGATATCGATCGTCGTCCTCGCCGATACCCCGCGGGCGGAGGTCGAGGTGCGGCTGCCGCGGCGCTACCGGGTCGCCCCGCAGATCACTGCCGCGATACGTGCCGTGCCGGGTGTCGTCGACGTGCAGGAGATGTGAGACGGAAGGTCAAAGGATATGCTGCCGCCGTGAAGCGGCCTTGCCGGCCTCCATCGCGCCATAGCACGCGCCGGCGCAGCGATGTTGCGGCGGGCAGTCAATCCGTGGGGGAGAAAGCTCCATGCGCGGAATGAGACAGGTGCGATTTTATTATATCGGCCGCACTCAGTCCCATCAGGCAGTCATGTATGACATCGTAAAGCACCCCTTCTTCCTTAAGGATCGCCGCAACACGGTGGCTAAACCGTCGATCTTTGAAGTATATTTTTTGTATATTGGGGGCTGATGGAATCCGCTTGATTTGCTTATCGTCAGCACCGCCGCATCCTGCTAAGATATAGTAGTTTGTACCCTCAACGAAGTTCCCATCTAATGACAGGTATTTCCACTCACGAATGTTACACGTGTAGTGCCCCCAGCGCCTCTCATTTGGAACGATATCTTTATGGACGGAATATTGTGGTACAAATGAAATAACATTATCCATGCCTATATACCGAGATGCAATTATTGACAAGAATCCGCCCATGCTACTTCCGATTGCGTTTATCGTCTTCCCGGAGCCGTAGGATCGGACAATGTCCGCTATCAGTTCAAAATTCAGACTGTTTCCCCAGGACCTGAATTTATCCGTGATGAAAATGGCGGTCGATCCAAGTGAGGCCTTCACGAATTCTTCGCGCTGGACGTCGATTCTGCCAAGCGAGTGACCGACCCCTGTGAAGCAAAGCGTAATGCGGTCTGTTCCGGAGTTCTCCAATGAAGCGATCCTGGTCGATCTGTCTTCATATACTGTGATCATCTGCCGTCTCTTGGCTCCGCTTCGAGGCGCTTTGCGCGATGCGCGGGGCGACTCAGCCCCTCGGCGCGAAGTACGCAAGGCACAATCTATGGGGGCGATAAATGGCCAGAACAATCAGGGAGAGAAGACACCTTACGGTTGCGGTGCGCCGTCATCACCGCCTTGGGTGGCTGGTGCGCGATGAAGGTGGTGCATCGCCGAATGAGGCGCTGCAGCGCCACGTTGGTTCGGCGGGCATCGCCCCGCTCAATTCGGCGGCCACGTTCGGAGGCTGGCATCGAGGACCGGATTCTGAATGGACTGCTGCTGAGCGGCGCGGCTACGCCTTGTACGCCACCCAGCCTCGGAACGTGAATCCAGCATAGAACAGTGACACCTCTGTGAACCCCGCTTCCCGCAGCAGGGCCTCGTCCTCATCCGGGGACAGTAGCGGCAGGCAGTCGCCAATCGCCGTGATCGCGTTCTCGGCATTCGAGGCCGGTATGCCGGACGCCGTCGCGAACGCGGCATAGCGCGCGAGCCATTGCTCCTTCGCCCCATCCTGCAGGGGGAAGCTATGGTGGGCGACGACGAATGGGGCACCGCCTTTCAGCCGCCGATGCACCTCCATCAGCGTGCGTCGGCGCTCCTCCAGAGGGATGAAGTGCAGGGTGAGGAGACACGTTGCCGCATCGAAAGGCCCCGCGGGCGCGGTGTCGATATAGCCCTGGTGAAGGTCCACTCGCGCGGCGACAAGCAGATCAAGACCCCGGCCGATCTGGAAGGCGTCAAGCTCCGCATGCCGTCCGGCGAGGCGTGGCTGTTCCTCGGGAAGGCGCTCGGCGCCAACCCGGTCCCGATGGCCTTCACCGAGGTCTATACGGCGCTGCAGACCGGAG
>JAEYRQ010000604.1 GCA_023435545.1 Pseudomonadota bacterium
CAGATAGAGCGTGCCAATGTCCTTGTGATTGGTGGAGAGGACCCTCCTGCGCCATCCGGTCGGATGATCTGCATGCCCGTCATGGGCGGCCGCATAAATTGCCATGATCGTTCAGTCCCTGTTGTCCGTGTTCCGACCGAAGCGTCAGTTCGCCGCGTCGAGGCTGGCGACAGACCTGCCGCTCTTGCCAAGGGAGGCGGTCTGCTCCTGGATCCAGGCCTCGTACTCCTCCTCCGTCACCACCCTGACGGCGATCGGCATGAAGGCGTGGTCGCGGCCGCAGAGTTCAGAGCACTGGCCGTAGAAGACGCCGGTCTTGTCGGCGCGGAACCAGGTTTCGTTCATCCGGCCGGGCACCGCGTCGACCTTCGAGCCGAAGGAGGGGATCGTCCAGGAATGGATGACGCCCATGGGATCGGCAGTGACCAGCAGCTTCACCACCTTGCCGACCGGCACGACCATGTCGTTGTCGACCGCCAGCAGGCGCGGCTGGCCGGGCTGGAGCTCCTCGTCGGTCAACATCAGCGAATCGAAGCTGATGTCGTGGTCGGGATACTCGTAGCTCCAGTACCACTGGAAACCGGTGGTCTTGATCGTCACGTCCGGCTCGGGAACCTCCATCTGGAAGTAGAGCAGCCGGAAGGACGGAATAGCGATGATCACCAGGATCAGCACCGGAATGACCGTCCACGCGACCTCGAGCAGCGTGTTGTGCGAGGTGCGCGAGGGTTCCGGGTTCCTCGCCGCATTGAAGCGAAGGATGCAGTAGGTCAGTAGCGCCAGCACGAACAGCACGATCAGCGTGATGATCACCAGCAACATGTTGTGGAAGCCGTGGATCGACTCCATCACGGGCGAACCCGAAGGCTGGAAGCCGAGCTGCCAGTCGCGTGGCTGCTGCGCCAGAGCGGAGGTTGCCGCCGTCGCCATTGCCGAGGCGGTTGCCATAACCGCGGCGAAACGCCGTGTCGAAGCCATCTACAGTCGCTCCCTTGCCCTTGCTTCCGGCTGTCCGTGGGTTGTCCCGTCCGACGCGTCGGGTCGCGATCGAGGATCGGGGGTAGAAACGGACCTGACTTAAAATCACACTTCCGCCATGCTCGGCAATGACCTTGCCTCGCTTCTGGCGCGACAATTTTCCGCACATTGGAGTCTCCCGCGGTCCCCAGCCGGAGCGCGGCTTGACAGGTTCGGGCCGTCTGCTACGCACCGGGCCCAGATGGCGCGACGCGCAGGCGCAACAGCGAAGGACAACCAGACATGGCGCACGGGTGTGGGCCGAAGCGGCCGGCGACGTTTCGCCGCAGGGTGATCGTGACCGCCGGGCTGACGGTGGCAGCTGTGCTTGGCGCACTCGCGCCCGCTGCAGCCCAGGGTGAACTCAAGACCCAGTACGGCGACTGGCAGATTCGCTGCGATACCCCGCCGGGGGCGCAGAATCAGCAGTGCGCCCTGATCCAGAGCGTGACCGCCGAGGACCGGCAGAATGTCGGGCTCACCGTCATCGTGCTGAAGACCGCGGACGGGCGCGACCACATCCTCAGGGTGCTGGCACCGCTCGGTGTGCTTCTGCCGACCGGGCTGGGGCTCAAGATCGACGACCAGGATATCGGCCGCGCCCAGTTCATCCGCTGCCTGCCGAACGGCTGCGTAGCGGAGGTGATCATCGATGAGGAATTGGTGAAGACGCTGGAGAACGGCGATCTGGCGACCTTCATCATCTTCCAGACGCCTGAGGAAGGGATCGGCATCCCGATGTCGCTCGGCGGCTTCACCGAGGGCTACGCCGCCCTGCCTTAGCCGGCGGGACACAAATCACCGGGGAGGGTGCAACATGGCGCGGATCGCGGATGAGGCGGGATTGCGGGCGATCTACGGCGAGGCGAGCACGATCTCGCTCGGCAAGCAGCTCGATCGGCTGGACGCCCACTGCCGAGCCTTCATCGCGCTGTCACCCTTCTGCGTGGTGGCGACGCAGGGTACAGACGGACTCGGGGATGCGACGCCACGCGGCGATGCCCCCGGCTTCGTCGGCGTGCTCGACGAGAAGACCGTGGCGCTGCCGGACCGGCCGGGCAACCGCCGGCTCGATACGATCGTCAACCTGGTCCATAATCCGGGTGTCGGCCTGTTGTTCATGATCCCCGGTTTCGACGACACGCTGCGTGTCAACGGCACCGCCGAGATCCGCGACGACCAGGACCTCAGGGAGCGGTTCGCGGTCGGGGGCAGGCTGCCGGCCACGGTGATGCTGGTGCATGTGCGGGAAGCCTATCTGCACTGCGCCAAGGCGTTCATCCGCTCCAAGCTCTGGGATCCCTCGCTGCGCGTCGAAAGGTCGCGGCTGCCGAGCCTCGGCCAGATGATCAAGGATCAGGTCAACGGCGAGATCACCGTCCCCGATGATGCGCAACTCGCCGCCATCTACCGCAACGAGCTCTACTGATACCTCCCGCTGGCTGCGACGGTGGAAATCCGACCGACGAGGAGCTATCTAGCGGGAGACCCGGCATCCAGCCGGCGAGTTGCCAGGCAGACGGGATGATGAACCGCTACGAACGACCGGCCGCGCAGGGCGAGGCCGTGATCCAGTATCTCGACGGCGACTACCGCCTGCTGAAGCCGGGCGCCTATGTGCGTTGCGCGGTCACCGGCAGCCAGATCCCGCTCGCCGAGCTGCGCTACTGGAGCGTCGAGCGGCAGGAGGCCTATGCCGGTCCCGAGATCGCCGCTCAGGTCTACGACGAGAAGCTGCGGCGCCGGCCGGCGGGAGCCTGAGGCCCTACACCGCCCAGTAATAGCGGGTCAGGTGGAAGAAGATCGGCGCGGCGAAGACCACCGAATCGAGGCGGTCGAGGACGCCGCCGTGCCCCTCGATCATGTAGCCCCAGTCCTTGACCCCGCGGTCGCGCTTGATTGCCGACATCACCAGGCCGCCGAAGAATCCCATCACCGTGATCACGAAGGCCATCGCAGCTGATTGTAGCGGCGTGAACGGCGTCAGCCACCACAGTCCCGCGCCCAGGAGCGTGGCCGACCCGGCCCCGCCGATCAGGCCCTCCCAGGTTTTCGACGGTGACAGCGACGGCGCCACCTTGTGGCGGCCAAACAGCTTGCCCCAGACATACTGCAGCACATCGCTCGCCTGCACGACGATCAAGAGATAGGCCGCGAGCAGCATCTCGTGGCCCTCGAAGCCGGGGATCCTCAGGTCGAGCAGCGCCGGCACGTGGGAGAGGCAGAACACGCAGATCATCAGCCCCCACTGTACCTGCGAGATGCGGTCCATGAAGTGGCGGGTATCGCCGCGCAGCGCCGCGATGATCGGCAGGAACAGGAAGGCGTAGACGGGAATGAAGATCGAGTAGAGCCCGTACCAGCTGCACCAGACCAGCGCGTACTGGACGGGCAGAATGACGAAGAACACCGCCGCCAGCGCATAGTGGTCGCCCCGACGGGTGGGGCTCAGCGTCAGGAACTCCCTCAGCGCGGTGAAGGAGGCGAAGGCGAACAGCAGCACCACCCCGCCCTTGCCCGAGGCGAAGGCGATGGCGAGCACGATCACCATCAGCCACCAGGCGCGGATGCGGTCGTTGAGGTTGTCGATGACCGGGTGGGGAGCGTCGCCCGCCACCCGGCGCTGCAGGATGTAGCCGACCGCCGATGCGCTCGCGAGCACCGCGAACAGGACGGCGAGCAGGATCAGGCCGCGATCGTCAGTCATCAGCGGAAGCCCGGTTGGCCGGCGCCAGCGCCAGCAAGGCGTTGCGGGCGCGTTCGATGAAGCCGGTCTTGTC